>JAZAOF010000176.1:0-7525 GCA_036228265.1 Myxococcota bacterium
TTCCAGGACAACGACATCAGCGCAGCAATCGAGAAGGCGCTTGACGGCGGAGATGTAATCAACGTCTACACCCGGTCCAACTTCGGGTACGCCTTCCACGAATTCTGGCGGGATTTCCTCTCCGCCGTGGACAACCGGACGACGGTGCTGGTCCTGGGCGACGCGCGCAACAACTACAACGACGCCAAGGCGTGGTGCCTGCGGGACATCCACAACAAGGCCAAGAACGTCGTTTGGCTGAACCCCGAAAACCCCAGCGCCTGGGGCTTCGGCGATAGCGTCATGGACAAGTACCTGCCGTACTGCGACGTGGTGGAGGAGTGCCGAAACCTCCGCCAGCTCTCGAAGATCGTCGACCAGATCGTTCTCTAGCCGGTCGGTGACGCTCGAGACCCCGCCCCGTCCGGACTGGGCGCGAACCTCCCAAGAGAGCGGCGGTGCGTTCTGCCCTGGAGGGCGTGGCTCACCGATTGGGCTCTAGCCCAAACGAGGAGCGCCCCGCTGGGTGGGCCAGCGAGGCGCTCGTATAGGCGGAGGGCGGTGGACTCATTTGGGGGGTGAGAGGTTGGCCGTTTCGCGAGGAAAGGGCCAATCCACCGCCGCTCCTGAACCGTGAAAGTCATTATTGGGGGCCGGGATTCGTTTGTCAAACGTCATTTTGCCGACACCCCCTAGGGCGGGTATTTAGTTCTTTTAAAACAGATACCTAGGGGAATTTCGTGAGGTTTGCCTGCACCTCTTTTGAAGTCCGGCCGCTCGGACCCCATCGCTTGCCCGGGCGGTTGGGTCGGGTAGTGTTGGCCGCCATGGCGAAGCCGCGTTACGCCGTTCGCACCTACGGGTGCCAGATGAATGTTCACGACTCGCAGAAGCTCGAGAACCTGCTCTGCCATGCCGGTTACGAGGCGGCTTCGAGCGAGGATTCCGCCGACCTGCTCCTGGTGAATACGTGCTCGATCCGGGACAAGGCGGAGCAGCAGCTGTACAGCGACCTCGGCCGGCTCGGTCTTTGGAAGGACGAGGCGCCGGGACGCGCCATCGGGGTCGGAGGGTGTGTCGCTCAGCAGGTGGGCGATCGAATCCTGAAGCGCTTCCCCAAGGTCGATTTCGTGTTCGGCACCCACAATCTTCGCCTTGTTCCCGCCATGGCCAGCGCAGCGCGCGACGGGCATCGCTCGGTCGAGCTGAGTGAGAATGCGTCGTTGGAGCGCTTCGCACTGCCCGCGGCGCATCCGGGCTGGGTTTCACCGACTCCGGGTCGCGCCTTCGTGACCGTCATGGAGGGGTGCGACATGTTCTGTAGCTTCTGCATCGTTCCCCGGACCCGCGGGAGGGAGATCAGTCGACCGGCGAACGACATTCTCGAAGAGGCCCGGGCGAAATCGGCGGCGGGGGTGAGAGAGATCACGCTGCTCGGGCAGACGGTCAATGCCTACGGGCGGCATGACGTTCGCCGAGGAAAGGCCCAGCAGACCGGGTCGATGCCCTTCGCGGAGTTGCTGGGGCAACTCGATGCGCTCCCCGGGTTGTCCCGCATCCGGTACACGAGCCCCCATCCCCTGTTCTTCGATGCCGACCTGGTCCGGGCCCATGCGGAACTCGAAGCCCTCTGCCCGCACGGTCATCTGCCGGTGCAGAGCGGCGCCGACGCGGTCCTGGAGCGCATGCGGCGCCGCTATACCCGGGCGCAGTACCTGCGATTGGTGGGCGACCTCCGGCAGGCCCGGCCCGACATCGTCTTGACCTCCGACCTGATTGTCGGTTTTCCGGGGGAAACCGAGGAAGACTTCCGGCAAACGCTGTCGTTGGTCGAAGAAGCGGGCTTCGTCGATCACTACTCCTTCAAGTACTCGGCCCGTCCGGGGACCACGGCGATCGATTTCGACGGGGAGGTACCGCCGGAGGAGGCCCAGGAGAGGCTGCTGAGGCTCCAGGAGCTCCAGCGCAACCTCACCTTCGACTACCATCGTCGCCGAGTCGGCCAGCGGACCCCCGTCCTCGTGGAGGGAGAGAGTCGGCGGGGCGGCGGGCAACTCTGCGGTCGCGACCCCTATCACCGCGTGGTGAACCTGGCCGACCATGACGAGTCGCTGCACTCCGGGGACATCCTGCCGGTGGATCTCGTGGAGGCGACTCCCCACTCGCTGATCGGTGTGCCTGCCGGGTCCCACCCGGCTCGGGAATCCTCTCCGGCGGCCCGCGACCTGCTCTGGGTCGACGGTGCGCCCCGCGGTCCGGCGGGAGCCGCGTGATTCGCGCAGAGTGTCCGGTGGCGCTTGACCGTGCTGCGTCACGCGATTAGAATCGCACCTCCTTCCCAGCCAGATCAGGCAGAGTCCCCTATGGATGAGAGCCGAATACGCGAGGGCTTGACGTTCGATGACGTCCTCCTCGTGCCCGGTGCATCCGGCGTACTTCCCGCCGAGGCCGATCTACGCACGCGCGTAACGCGAGAGATCGAGCTGCACATTCCGCTGGTGTCTGCGGCGATGGATACCGTGACCGAGCACGAGACGGCGATCGGCATGGCGCAGAACGGGGGGCTGGGCATCGTCCACAAGAACATGTCCATCGCGGCCCAGGCCAGCGAGGTCGACAAGGTCAAGCGTTCGGAATCCGGAATGATCGTCGACCCGATCACCATGCGACCGGAGCAGCGCATCGAGGAAGCTCTCGAGTTGATGGCCCAGTACCGGATTTCGGGGGTTCCTGTCGTCCGGGATCGCAAGGCGGTCGGAATCCTCACCAACCGCGACCTGCGCTTCGTGAAGGATCGTCGACAGCAGATCTCCCAGGTGATGACCCAGGAGAATCTCGTGACGGTGCCGCCGGGCACGGGCATGGATCGCGCCAAGGAGCTGCTCCACGAACATCGGATCGAGAAATTGCTGGTCGTCGACTCCGAAGGGTTCCTGTGTGGGCTCATTACGATCAAGGACATCCAGAAGACCGAGCGCTTTCCGAGCGCGTGCAAGGACGAGATGGGGCGCCTTCGGTGTGGAGCGGCGGTGGGCGTCGACGCCGAACGGATGGAACGCGCGGCCGCGCTCGTCGAAGCGGGGGTCGACGTCATCGTCATCGATACGGCCCACGGCCACTCCGAGATGGTTCTCGAAACGATCTCGGAACTCAACCGAGCCTATCCGGATCTCGGGCTGATCGGCGGCAATGTCGCCACGGGCGAGGGTGTCGAAGCCCTGGCCAAGGCCGGCGTCAGCGGCGTGAAGGTCGGGGTGGGGCCGGGGTCGATCTGTACCACCCGGGTGGTGGCGGGAGTCGGAGTGCCCCAATTCACCGCCGTCTGCGATGCGGCCGAGGTCGCGGTCCATTTCGACCTTCCGGTCATCGCCGACGGGGGCGTCAAGTACTCGGGCGACGTCGTGAAGGCTCTTGCCGCGGGGGCCTCGACCGTGATGATCGGTTCGTTGTTCGCAGGCACCGACGAAGCCCCGGGCGAAGTCGTTTTGTACCAGGGGCGTTCCTACAAGGTCTATCGCGGGATGGGTTCGCTCGGAGCGATGGCCGAGGGGAGCCGCGACCGCTACTTCCAGGCCCACGTCGATGATTCGCGAAAGCTCGTTCCCGAAGGCATCGAGGGCCGGGTACCCTACCGAGGGAACCTCTCGACGAACATCCACCAGATGATGGGAGGGCTCCGTTCCGGCATGGGCTACTGCGGTTCAGCCACGCTCTCGGATCTCCGGACCAAGACGAGATTCGTGCGGATGTCGTCTGCCGGTCTCCAGGAGAGTCACGTTCACGACGTGATCGTGACCAAGGAGGCGCCGAATTACCGGATCGACTGACCCCCCCTGGGTCGATCTCTTCCTGTCGAACGCGGCCTGCCTCCGGGCCCCCCTGCTCTCGAGGTAACGACTGCGGTCATGCCCCCCGGTCACGCTGATCCCAAAGAACGCATCCTGATCCTGGACTTCGGTTCGCAGTACACGCAATTGATCGCTCGCCGTGTCCGCGAGCAGAATGTCTACTGCGAAATCCAGCCTTTTGACGTTGGTCTCGACGCCATCCGACGCTTCGACCCCGCCGGGATCGTCTTGTCCGGCGGGCCTTCGAGCGTCTCGGAAAAGGGAGCGCCCACCGTCGACCCGGAGCTTTTCGAAACGGGCATCCCGATTCTGGGAATCTGTTACGGGCTCCAACTTCTCGTCCACCTGTTGGGTGGGCGGGTCGAGGCGGCCGAGGACCGGGAATACGGGCGGGCGGTGTTGGAGCAGAAACGAGCCGATTCGCTCGTGGGGGACGTGGAAACCGCTTCGCGTCGAACCGTCTGGATGAGTCACGGCGACCGGGTGCTGTCGCTGCCCGAGGGCTTCTGCGTCTTGGCCGAGAGCCCGAATTCCCCGTTTGCCGCGGTGCGGGACGAGACCCGCCCGATCTGGGGCTTGCAGTTCCATCCCGAGGTGGCCCACACCGAGGGAGGAGACGAACTGCTGGCTCGCTTCGTTCGGGAGATCTGTGGCTGCAACGGGAACTGGACCATGGAGGCCTTCATTGACGAGGCGGTCCAGGCGATTCGTGCGCAGGTGGGAGACCAGAAGGTCGTCTGCGGCTTGTCCGGGGGAGTCGACTCTTCGGTGGCGGCCGCTCTCGTTCACCGGGCGGTGGGCGATCAGTTGACCTGCATTTTCGTCGATCACGGATTGATGCGGGCCAACGAGCGGGAAGAGGTCGAAAAACTCTTCGGGAACAATTTCGGGGTCGACCTGATTTCGGTCGATGCCTCCGAGCGTTTTCTCGAGGCGCTGCGAGGCATCAGCGACCCGGAAAAGAAGCGCCGGATCATCGGTCACCTGTTCATCGACGTGTTCGAGGAGCAGGCCAACCGGCTGGGCGGGGTCGGCTTCCTGGTGCAGGGAACGCTCTATCCCGACGTCATCGAAAGCGTCTCGGTTCGAGGGCCCTCCGCCACGATCAAGACGCACCACAACGTGGGCGGGCTTCCCGACCGAATGAATCTCGCCCTGGTGGAGCCGCTCCGCGAACTCTTCAAGGACGAAGTTCGCGAGGTGGGGGAGAAATTGGGGTTGCCCCCGGAAGTCGTCTGGCGTCACCCCTTTCCCGGGCCGGGGCTCGCCATTCGAATCATGGGCGAGGTCACCGAGGCGCGTCTCGCTCCCCTGCGCCAGTCGGATGCCATCATGCTCGAGGAAATTCAGCGGGCGGGGCTCTACTCGGAGATCTGGCAAGCCCTCACGGTCTTCCTGCCGGTCCAGAGCGTCGGCGTGATGGGAGATCTCCGAACCTACGAGAACGTTATTGCCGTCCGCTGCGTGACGTCCTCGGACGCCATGACTGCCGATTTTGCCCATATTCCGCCGGACGTTCTGGGGCGCATCTCGAGCCGAATCATCAACGAGGTGCCGGGGATTAATCGCGTGGTCTACGACATCTCGTCAAAACCGCCGGCGACGATCGAGTGGGAATAGGCGATGTCGTCGTCCTTCGTCCACCTCCATCTCCACACCCAGTATTCGTTGCTCGACGGGGCCATCAGGCACAACCCGCTCTTCGAGCGGGCGAAGGCGCTGGGGATGCCGGCCGTGGCGATGACCGATCACGGCAATCTCTTTGGCGCTGTCGAGTTCTACGAGAAGGCCCGGGCCAACGACGTGAAGCCGATCATCGGCTGCGAGGTCTACTTCGCCGGCGGCGAGCGCGGAGAAATCGGGGCCCGCCACAAGCGCGAAAAACGCGACCGCGACGAGGCGGGGTTCGACACCATCAACCACATGCTCCTGTTGGCGATGAATGACACGGGCTACAAGAATCTCATGGCCCTGGTCTCCAAGGCCTACCTCGAGGGCTTCTACTACAAGCCGCGAATCGACCAGGAGTTGCTGGAGCTTCACCACGAGGGATTGATCGCGACATCCGGGTGCTTGTCGTCGATGGTCCCCCGGGACATTGTCCAGGGGCAGGTCGATTCGGCCTGGCGGCGTGCCGAAGACATGTCGCGCCTTTTCGGCGACCGTTACTACCTCGAGTTGCAGCGTCACGGAATCGCGGACCAGGACCTCGTCAATGCGGAGTTGGTGAAGATGTCCGCCGATTTGAAGATCCCCCTGGTCGCGACGAATGATGCGCACTACCTCGAGCACGAGGATCATGACCACCACGATGCGCTCCTGTGTATCGGGACCGCTTCGAACCTCGACGATGCCAAGCGCCTCCGCTTCGATGGGCAGGGTTTCTTCCTCAAGTCCGCCGAAGAAATGAGCGAACTCTTCCACGACCACCCCTCGGCTGTGGCGGCGACGGTCGAGATTGCCGAGCGCTGCGACGTGGAGATCCCGATGGGGACCTACCATCTCCCGGAGTACCAGGTTCCGGCGGGGGAGACCCTTGAGGGGGTGCTTGCGAACCAGGCCTGGGGCGGACTGCGGGAGCGACTGGGCATGGAGCCCGACGAGCCCTTCGACGGACCGAAGAAGTCCTATTCGGAGAGGATGCAATACGAACTTGGCGTCATCGAGTCGAGGGGTTTTGCGGGTTACTTCCTCGTGGTGGCGGATTTCATCGGCTATGCGCGGCGCAGCGGCATCCCGGTCGGGCCCGGTCGAGGCTCGTCGGCGGGAAGCCTGGCGGCGTACGGGTTGGGGATTACCGGGGTGGACCCCATCGAATACGACATCATCTTCGAGCGGTTCCTGAACCCCGAGCGAATCTCCATGCCCGACATCGATGTCGATTTTTGCATGCGGGGCCGAGACCAGGTCATCCAATACGTCGCGGAAAAGTACGGCGGGGTGGATGATTTCAATACCATGCGGGTCGCCCAGATCGTCACCTTCGGGACCCTCCAGGCGAAGGCGGCCATCCGCGACGTGGGGCGCGTACTGGGGATGGCCTACGGGGAAGTAGACCAGATTGCCAAGTTGGTGCCCGAGACCCTTGGGATCAGCCTGGAAGAGGCCGTGGCGCAATCGTCGGAACTTCGCTCGCGCATGGAGAGCGAAGGGCAGGTGGCCAAACTCGTGGAGACGGCTCGGAAGTTGGAAGGGCTCACCCGGCACGCCTCGAAACATGCGGCGGGCCTGGTGATTGGCACTCGGCCCTTGATCGAGACGGTTCCGCTCTACCGGGACCCGAAATCCGGTGACGTGATGACGCAGTTCAACATGAACTGCGTCGAGAAGATCGGGCTGATCAAGTTCGACTTTCTCGGCCTGAAGACCCTGACGCTGATTGCCGACGCGGAGCGGCTCGTGCGCGAGTCCGGGCGGCGCGATTTTTCGATCGAGTCGGCTCCCCTCGACGACGCGAAGACGTTCGAGTTGCTTCGCCAGGGCGACGTGGAGGGCGTCTTCCAGTTGGAGTCGAGTGGCATGCGCGAGCTACTCGTCAAGCTGCGGCCCACCGAGTTCAAGGACATCATTTCCCTGGTCGCCCTCTATCGGCCCGGCCCCCTGGGCTCGGGGATGGTCGACGACTTTGTTAACCGCAAGAACGGCTTGACGCCCATCGAATACCTGCTTCCCGAACTCGAAGAAGTCACCTCGGAAAC
>JAZAOF010000177.1:0-12314 GCA_036228265.1 Myxococcota bacterium
CCCAAGAGGAGGGGCCCACCGAAGAAGACCGAACGCCCAGTCGGAACCCCTCGAGGTGACCAGCCTGGGGGTGGAATAGAATGGCCCGGGATCTGGACATTGCCCGGGAGTATACCCGGAGCAATGAACCGAATCCGCGGAGGCGGGCCCCTCGCCCTCCCGGCATGGCATCGCCGCCAGGGCACCCCTTCGGTTCCGAAATCCAGCCACCCGCGCGGGCGACGAAGGCCTGATCCCCTTTTCGTGCAGGATGTGTCCGGGAAGTGACGGGGCGGCGATTTTCCGACGCCCCCTCGCAGATCGATCACCCGCGGATTGGGCCGCCTACACGTGGACGGATGGACCTTGCGCGCGCGTTGCGGCGCCCCTGCAAGGCGACGGTCCGCGGGTGCACTTTGCCGATCTGGCACGACGCTTGCTCTTCACTCGGGTCTCCAGCGGACAGAATCGCTTCGTGAAGGCGCTCGGACCGGCTACCCCTCCCTCCGCATCGTGTGCGAGGAGCCGATCCGGGCGCTTTTTCATTGCGTCGAATTCTCCCCTCGCCGTCTCGGCTCGTCGACGAAGGCGAAGACCACGATCACCGCGCAGAGTTGAAAACCGATCGCGGTCCAGAAAACGGTCGTGTACGAACCGAGGACGACGAGAACCCCACCGATGAGAGGCCCGATCGCTCCCGTAAATTCGGAGGCCGAATTCGACACGGCGATTCGCAACGGCAGATCATGGCGTTCGCCAAATTCGAGGACCATGTTCTGAACCGACAACATGAATCCACCCAGTCCCGCTCCAATTCCCGCAAAAGCAACCCCGGTAGAAACCAGGCCGTCTGCGTGCATCAGCCAAAACCCCGCGAAAATCCAGGTAGCGAGCGCACCCAGGAAGACCCCCCGGAACCCGCCGCGGTCGCCGAGCCAACCCCACGCCCCATTGCTGATCGTCTGCGCAACGAGAAAGACGACCGAAAGAACGCCGAGGGCGGTGCCCTCCTCGACGCCCGTACGTCCCTGCGCGTATAGAAAATAGAACGGCAGCGCCATGCGACCCATCGTCGCCAGCGATCGGGATACGAAATAATACGTGAAAGCGCGGTCGGACCTCAGGAGATCGGGAAGATCCCCGAGACGTTCTCGTACGCTCGAGCGCGGCCGTACCTGGACGGGCTCGGGCTCGCGCACAAAAAACAGCATCCCGAGACCGAGGGTGGTCAGGATAAACGCGAGCCCGAAGGTGGCCCCGAAACCATCGCCGAATACGTTCCCGCCGACCAGGTATCTTCCTCCAAGGTACGCGACCACCGCAGCGGTGAGCCCCGAGAGAGAATTTCGAAACCCAAGAAGAATCCCCCTTCGTTCCACCGGGATCACCTTCGCGAAGATCGTGCTGAAGATGACCCCCTGCATTCCCAGGAAGAACCCAAAAAATCCCAGGAACGACAACACCGCGAAAAGGGCCCAGTGGTCGGGAAAGAACAGGCCCGCCGCGGCCAGGCCCAGGATCTGGAGACGCATCGCCCCCCCCACCCAGAACGCCAAGGGCAGAACCCGTCTCCGGTGCTCCACCAATGTGGCACCCAGACTCGGTGAGAGAAACATCCCAAAATATTGAAGCGATCGCGCGAGACCCACGATCAAGTCGGAACCCGAAAGCGCGTAGACATACGCCGGAACGAACGTCGGTGCATTGATCAAACGCATTCCCGTCTGACCCAACAAACCGTGAAAAAGATACGCGAGATAGTTTCGCTTCAGATCTCGAAACGCTTCCGCGCGCAGTCGTTGTTCCTCGGAAGTCGTCGCCACACACACGGAGCGGGTCGCCGAAATTCTTCCCGGGCGATACCCGCGAGGTAGATCGAACCCGCCGCACACAAAAGGCCGCGGCGACCGACCCCTTTTCGAGCCTCCTGGACGGCTCGCCGGGGGTCTGGACACACCTCGACGTCGACATGCCCTCGCTGGCGGATTTCCGCGGCGAGTTTCACCGGATCCATCGAGCGATGTTTCTCGGACCGGGTAACGATCACGCGGTCGAAGGAAGGAAGGAGGGAACGGAGAATCGGGCCGAGTTTCTTGTCCCGGGAGATCGACAGGACCAGGTGACATTCGGAAGCCTCGAATGCCGGAAGCAGTTTCACGAGCGCCTCCGTCGACGCCACGGTGTGGGCTTCGTCGACGAGAACCCAGGGTTCCCGCGCGATGATCTCCACGCGGCCTGGGAGTTCGACACGCGGCAGCCCCTCTCGCACCGCCCGCTCGAGCGTAGCGTCCGAATACCCACCGAGGCATCGCACGGCGGCAATAGCCAGGGAGGCATTGATCGCCTGGTGATCGCCGAGAACTTTCAAACGGGCGTCGACTTCGAAACCGCCGCGTTCCCGGTAGCGAAAGCTCCGGGGGACGGGGCCCGTGGCAACAGGGGAGGACTCCGACTGGATGTCGATCTCGAAATCGACCCCGAATTCCCGAAGAGGGGCTCCGACCTCGTTCGCCCGCTCCCGAACGACATCGAGAGCCGGGCCCGGAAGCGGGCCCACGACACAAGGGACGCCCGGTTTCACGATCCCAGCTTTTTCGAACGCAATGGATTCGATCCGGTCGCCGAGAATGTCGGTGTGCTCCAGTTCGATCGTCGAAATGCAGGCCACGTCCGGCTGGACGATGTTGGTCGAATCCAGGCGCCCGCCCAGGCCCACTTCGAGAAGGACGCGATCCACCGACGCCCGTTCAAAGAGAAGAAGGGCCGCCGCTGTCGTGGCGTCGAAAAACGTGGGGACCGGCCCCACCGCGCTTCTCATCTCGTCGACATGAGGCCGCAAGATTTCAACGACCTCGGCCAGTTCGGATCCCTCGACCGGACGCCCGTCGATGCGAAAGCGCTCGACCCAGCTGGTGAGGTGGGGCGAGGTGAAGGTCCCGACGCGCTCACCCGCCTCGGCGAGAATGCCTTCGGCCAGGAAGCAGGTCGAACCCTTCCCCTTCGAGCCGGCCACGTGAACCACGGAAAGGCCCGCCTGGGGATCGCCGACCCTGGAAAGCAGTTCGCGAACCGGTGCCAGGTCCAACCGAGCCCGGGAGCGATCCCCCATTCGCTCGACATCGATCAAGCTCTCGAGGTACTCGGCCGCGGTCTCCAGCGGGGAATTCAGGCGAGTCGCCATGCCATCCCCATTAGTGCTGGAAGCCATCGGTCATGAAAAAGGCGGCCCGAGAGCCGCCTTCTTCCGATTCATCCACCCGCGGAGTCCGCTCTACTGAACGAGGTACTTCTTCCACGAGCGATACTCGCGAACGGCCTGGCTGGTGTTCTCAACGGCGGGAAAGAAATACTTCACCGCGTGCCCGCACTCGGCACAGATTCGGTAGCAGAACTTGAACCCCTCGATTTCCCTGAGGCTCCCTACGCTGGTGCGATTTTCTTCCGTGCAGCAATCCGATGCAGACGGCGGAGAAACGATCTTCCGCGGATAATCGTTGCGCGGCTTTTCGTCCAGCGTGTATTCGATGATGTTCTTGGTCAGCCGGTGAGAGCGCCCCTCGGCGTTCTTCTTCCGGATGTTGCTTCCGATTCGTCTCAAGTCACCCTCCTCGATTATTGCTCTCTCGCCCCGTAGCCTGCCCTCGGCTCAGCTCGGGGAGAAGAGCGGTAAGATCCTGGTACGGCTGGGTGCAAGGTGCCCCTTCCGCAAAAAAGAAATGGTCTTCACTCCGCGCGGAACCCTGGAGATAGAGGCACGAGCTGCGCGTTCCGTAGTGCGGTGTGTGTACGCATGTATCGTCCAGCGGGCCGCCTCCCGCGTCGTGCTCTCGGCACACGGACGAGAGTTCATCGAGCACGCTCTCCCGACCACACTTCGCCACTTTTTCCGCCTGCTCCATGAGGCGATCCACCTTGGGCTCTCGGCGATCGTCGGGTTCCACGTTTCCAACCAGGTGAGGGCCCGGAGCCAGTTCGCGGACCTCCGGACGATCGTCGTAGGTAATCACGAAGGCATCGTTGGCGTCGGCAATGAAGAAGTTGAAGCCGTTGTACGCATCCTCGGGAACGCGCGTGATGATCTGGGCTCCCTCCTTCGCGGTGTCCGCCGCCAGGGCCTCAAAAACCAGCGTGCCCCGCGTCCGACGACTCGGGTCCGGCGGGTTGCCCCGGCGATTCGTCACCCCCGCAAACACCCCCGTGGGGTTGATGCCGAGCCAGGTCCCGCCCGCGCGCATGTCCCGGGGTGCCATCACCGGGCCGCCGGGCGTTTGCTGGATCGACGGGCCCTCGGACGGACGCTCAAGAAACTCGTCGCGATTGGCGGCCACGACCAAGGGCGCACCGCTCACGGTTCGGTGGATAGCGATTAGGGTACACATCGCGGGCAAGCATTCCGGGTACGGGTGTAGAGGCGATCGCATCGCTCGATGGGCGAGGGCAGAGCCGCGATCGCAAAACCGGAGTATACCCCGAGGGGCATCCGTTGGCAAGGGGCTGGGCGGCTCG
The DNA here is from genome assembly GCA_036228265.1 of Myxococcota bacterium. Classification (GTDB taxonomy): domain Bacteria; phylum Myxococcota_A; class UBA9160; order UBA9160; family UBA4427; genus CAJXIC01. Next base: position 4,486 of record JAZAOF010000177.1, read on the forward strand.
GCCCCGTTCAGGAGCCCACGAGGCTCAGGGGCGAATCGGACTCCTGGGCCCGCCAGCCCCACTCCTCTTCGGCCCGTTGGGCTTTGCGCCGGGCGGCGGCGCGGCTGAGCTGCAACCCGTAGCGCGCCAACACTTCGCTCAGCTCCGTGAAGTTTTCCTGGATCGTCGCATTCACCGATTCGAAGCCGTGCCGCATGGCCTCGTTCCGCTTCCAGAAGGCGAGCGGATTGAGCGCGAAAAAGTTCGCGTCGTGTTCCTGGGGTTCCAGCAGGAGGATGTCTCCCTCGAAGCGATCGTCGTTCTTGTAACGCTCAACCCCCAGCGTGAGCCGCGTGTGCAGGAGCGTTCGAAAGACCTGGTTGATGACGAGCTTGAATCCCCGGTCCGCGAGATGTTCGCCCTCGTTGCCCCAGTTCGCCCCATCCCCCGGGTTCACGAACGGCCGAAACGGGTTGTAACAGATGACCAGGTCAGCCCCCTTCTCGATGGCCAGGTCGATGTTGGCTGTATTGCGAACCCCCCCATCCACGTAGTCGATTCCATTCAACCGGACCGGGCGGTAGAAACCCGGAAGAGCCGTCGAGGCCTGCACCGCTTCTGAAATTGAAACGTCGTGTGTCTCATCCGCTCCGAAAACCACCCGTTCGGCCGTGTCGAGATTGCAGGACGACAAGTAAAGGTGGCGCCCACGCTCCCGGAGGAAGGCTTCAAATTCATTCGGGATCCCGATTCGATCCAGGTTTCGCTTCAACCATCGTTCGAGGGGCGCGTTGTCAAAGAACCCGCTCGGAATGTGGTTCGAGAGCGAGGGAAGTTCTCGCGATGGAGAGACGTGATCGATGAACCGCAACGTCGCCTGTTCGAAATCGCGGTAGGTCCAATCTCGAAAGAGACCCGGGCCGGAGCGGCGAAGGAGATCCGGTAAATCGGGAAGGGACCGAGCCGTTTCCAGGAAGACTCCCGGCGCATACGACGCCATTTCGTATAGGAGTCGACCTGGACGTTCAACGAACTCGCGCCAATTCGGTCCATAGAATTCATAGGGCCGCAGTTGCTCGAAGCGATCGTGGGTCCCTTCCAGGACCTGCACCATTTCATCCGGCGGAATTCCAGCCGCGAGAGGGACGGCCAGGATCGACCCCGCTGAAAGTCCGACGTACATGTCGAAATCAACCGTTCTCCGGCCGACGAGAAAATCGTCCAGGGCCTTCAGGCCGCCTACCTTGAAGGCACCGCCGGACACGGCGCCTCCCGCCAGGACCAGCGCGATTTTCGGGTCGCGCTTCGGCGCTCCGCGGCCCTTGCGTACCAGAGTCAGCCCCAATTTGATGCTCCTCTCCGTCCAACAGAACGCCAACGCGGTCCGTGGCGTCTACCCCCAGCGATCGAACAACACCCCATTCCCAGTCCAAGAATAAGCCAGCAGGAAGTCGAAGTGAAGCATTCCAAGCCCAGGAATCCTACGGAGGCTACGCCCGGCTCGGGTTTGCCCATGCGGATTCGGTATCTTCGACCCATGCTGCACAAGGCATACCCGACGCTTTGCACGCCGCCTCCCTCCATTGCGAACGGGAAGAACCGGCTGAACCGGAGAGGCCGAGTCGCGTGGCTGGCTCTCCTGCTGGCTTCGTGCGTTTCCAGTCCCGGCCTTGCGATCGCTGAAACGATCGAAGAACAACTTCGGCTGCAGGAAGAACTTCTGTCCCGACTCGGCGACGAGCCCGCGATGGATCCGCAGAAACCCGTCCGAGCCCCCAACACTGCGCCGGAATCGCGCACCGCACCGCGAGCACCGGTCGACCGGGACTACCCACCGGCCATCTTCGATGAGTCCGAGGTGGTGATCTCCCCTGGCGAATGGGGAAACCAGGGCCGGCGCAGAATGATCATGCGGGTCCTGGACGCCGATCGAGACAACAAGCCGGAAATCCAGCGCTGGATTGATCCCGAATCGAAGTTGCTCATTCGCCAGGCCGAGGACCGCAACTACGACGGGGTGGTGGATACGTGGAGTCTATACGAATGGGGCGGCCTCGTCTCGCGCATCCTCGACAACAACGACGACGGAAACCCCGACACCTGGGAACGCTACGACAAGGGGCGGATGACCTCTCGAGAAGTAGACCGCAACGAAGACGGAATCCGCGATGCGCTCTACACCTACGTGGGCGAATCCCTGGTCGAAGAGAAACACGATGCCAACAACGATGGCCGTTCGGATCTCGTGATCGTCTATGAGAAACGTCGCCGAATTCGATCCGAGGAGGATACCGATCACGATGGTCGCGTAGATACGCGAACCTTCTTCACCGCGGGGCAGGGACCCGAACTGGCACTTCGTATCGAACGGCACACGAAGGGAAGAGGTGAGCCCGACGTGGTCGAATTCTTCGAAACCGGAACCGGGTCGGCGGTCATCGGACGGCGAGAAGAAGACGTGGACGGCGACGGCGACGTCGACATCATTTCCGTCTTCAACCGGGGAAAGCTGGTCCGCAGGGAGATCTACGATCCCGCGGTCACCGTCACGAAGTAAAGTCTCGCCCCATCCTCAATCGGGAGCCCCGGACTCGATCACGATTTCCTTCCGCTGCCGGTCGCGAAAATCCTGGATCCGTTGCCGTTCCAGGAGGAGGAGAAGCTCCTTGTTGCGAGCCTTGATCCGTTCCAGTTCGCGCGCCAGTTCCAACTGACTGAGTCCCGATCTTTCGAACTCGAATTCGACTTCGCTCGACCCCTCCGAACCGTCCGAAGCCAGTGCCGTAACGAGAACGCGATTGGTCCCCGCGACGGCCGGGACGAAGCCGGAAAAACGCCCATCGGGGAAAAGAGAGACATCGAAGGACAGTTCCTGCGTGGTGAGGTTGCGTATAACGACATCTTCGACGTCGGTAAAGGACACGCCCTGCAGGAACGAAACGATCTGCCCCGGATTGCGAACCGGGGTAAACGATCCCGAGGTGATACGCGCCATCTCGTGAACGGCTACCGGGGATGCCAGCGCCCCCTTCCCGAGAGCAAAGGTGTGGATGGTGACTCCCGCCTTGCGCGCGAGCCGAGCCGCATTGATCGCCGCGTCGATGTCACCGGGATCGTCCTGGTCTCCGCGACCAATGGGAAACGTGGGACGACCGTCGGTCAAGAAGAGCAGGACCTTTCGCCGGCCCGGGCCCTTCTTGCTCTGCGCCCCCGTAAAGCCCGCCAATTCGGTCACCGCCAGCTTCTCGGCCGCCGCGAAATTCGTCGCTCCGCCTGGACCCTTTTCGAGAATGGAATCCAGCCCGGCGCGAACGCGTGAGAAATCGTTGGTCAGGGGAATCACGACCACCGCGTCTTGTTGGCTTGCGCTGCGCCGCTTCTTGGTCACCGGATCGACGTCCCCCGAGAAGGAAATCACTCCAATCCGGGTGAATTTCGGATCGAGCTCTTCGACGAGGATCTTGGCCGCCAGGACCTCGGCGGCGAGGATCTGATCCTGGGGATCGGTATTGACCATGTCTTCCGGAAAGGTGCCCGGCATGACCAATTCCTGCTTCGGATTGAAGCCGACTTCTCCATCCGAATCCACGTCGATCCCGCTCGGGTAGCGCGTGGAGTGGGAAACATCGATAGCAAGCATGACATCAAATTCCCGAGCATCTCCGCTCCCGGCTCGAGCCGTCCCGCGGATAGGGGCGAGGTCGACCTCGTTCTCGATGTTCGCTCCCGCCGTCGGAGAACCAATTTCCACGCGGACTCCCGACTCCGATTTCACGGACTCGCTCGCAGCGGAGCTCGGGGGCGGCGAAACCAACAAGAACAGGACAATCAGCACCGGCATGAAAAACGGGCCCAGTCTCCCAGGAGACGTGCGAAGGCGACCTTCCTGGAACAGGTGGCTGCGTAGGAACGGATTCACGGATTCATTTTCTCCTGGGGCGGTCTCGAGGCGAGCGCGATCATATCCCACTCTGAGAGGGCCGGAAGACCTGGGCGGCCCGTGCAATGGGCTAGGGCCGTCCGGATTTCGCTTGCGGGACTTTCTCATCCTGGGGCCCGGCCGCCGTGGCCGGGCTCGAAAAGGCGTCGGCCTTTTCGAGTTGACGCGCAATGCGATCAATCGATTCAACGGAAACCTCCCCGATCGCAGACAGGGTTTGCGAAGCGCTGGAAGCGGGGTTCGCGGAGTCCGCCCCAAGTCGGGGCGCCCCAAAAATGGCAACGACGCGCCTCATGTCTCGGTCGAGCAGCACCCGGTGACCTCCGTGAAGGGAGCGCACGTGTCCGGCTCGTGGGAATTCCCGCTCGTGCCCCAACTCCTCGGCCGTTTCGAAAAAAACGTCGCGGTACGTCCCATGAGAACGCAGGTCCCGCGCCACCGGGTGTTGAGGGTCCGCCACGTCGTCGAAATAGAACATCGCGCGCACTCGACCGAGAGCGTCACTCGCCGCGAGATCATCCGCCCAGTGCTCGCTGCCCAGAAAGCGATGCCTCGAAGGGTGGACTCCCTCTGGCCTCGCTTCGGCGTCGAGAAAGACCATCCACACGGTGAAGGGGCGTGGACGCTCCGAGAGAGCGCGACCCAGTTCGAGAACCAGTGCCGCCCCCGAGACACTGCGGACGCCGTCCTCCGATCCCTGGCGATCCGAAGCGGGCGCGTCGTAGGGGGCCACGAGGACCAGCAGGTCGCTCGAGGTGCCCGGCAGCACTCCCAGCAGGTGTACGGCCTGGCCGGCGGGCTGGAGCGGAACGACCCACTCGCGAACGTCGGAGACTCCAGAGTTGCGAAGACTGCGTTCGATGTAACTCCTCGTCCTCGCGGAGCCCTCGCCGCCGGGCGTCCGCAACCCATCCTGGGAGAGCGCGAGGGCGTGCTCCCAGGAAGCGGTCCCGGAGAAATCGCCCGGTCCTCGGGGCGAACTCGCTCCGTGGAGACACCCCGAAGCCACCACGGCTGCTGCAGCGAGGGTCACAAAAGGCGTCGAGAGGCATTTTTGCCCCCAGGGGGAAGCCCCTCTATCGTTTAGAGAAAATAATCCCAGGTTTCTTCCCCACACCACGCAGTTTCTTGCTGACACATTAGGACAGGTTCAACCACTTCCCTGCGAGGCCCTTCTCCTTGCGGGGCTTTTCAAAAGTTGGAGACAGGGCTTCTCCCCTGGAAGCCCTGTCTCCCAGCTTTTGGTTCCCTCTCCCCCACCCCTCAAATCGCAGCACACCCCTCGCCCCCCACGGTCCCGCGGAGAACCGGTCCGTGTCACAGGTTGTCGGCGCCGCCTTGAATGGCGTTGAGGGCGTTCCCGTGGAGGTCGAGGTCCGGATCAGTTCGCAGCTCCCCCAGGTAGAAATCGTGGGGCTGCCCCACACCACGGTCCGCGAGAGCACGGCCCGCGTTCGTTCCGCCATCGTGTCCTCCGGCTATCGCTTTCCAGGCCAGCGGGTCACGATCAACCTGGCGCCCGCCGAATTGCCGAAGACCGGTTCGGCCCTCGATCTTGCCATCGCCATCGGAATCCTCGTCGCGTCGGGCAACGTGCCCCAGGAGGCGGTCGCCCGGATCGCGTTCGTCGGAGAGCTGTCCCTGGACGGGCGAATCCGACCGATTCGAGGCGCGCTCGCGCTCGCGCTTTCGGCCCGGGATGCCGGCTGCCGGACCGTGATCCTGCCGACATCCAACGCCAGCGACGCAGCACTTGCGCCCGACCTGGACGCCCTCGAAGCCAATACGTTGTCCGAGGTGGTCTCTCACCTCCTCGAAGTCGAAAGAATCGAAGCGGCTCAGCCGCCGGCGAACCCACCCAAAGACGATTGCGCCTGCCTCAGTGACGTGCGGGGCCAGCCTTTCGCGAAGCGCGGTATCGAGATCGCCGCCGCCGGAGGGCACGGCCTCTTGCTTTGCGGCCCACCCGGCTCGGGAAAGTCCATGTTGGCCCAGAGAATCCCAGGGCTACTTCCCCCGTTGACCACGGAAGAAGCCCTGGAGGTTGCCCGTATCCGCGGCGTCGCAGCAATGGCAGACGCTCTCCCCTTTCGGCCTCCATTTCGCGCACCTCATCACAGCGCCAGCCGGGCCGGTTTGCTTGGCGGGGGAACCCCCCCGCGACCCGGCGAAGTCTCCTTCGCCCACTTCGGGGTTCTCTTTCTGGACGAACTCACGGAGTTCGATCGCCAGGGTCTCGAATCACTCCGGCAGGTTCTCGAAATGCGCTGCGTCACCATCGCAAGAGCGTCCCACTCGTGCGTGCTTCCTGCGAACTTCCAACTCGTGGCTGCGTGCAATCCCTGTCCCTGCGGATGGTATCGAAGCGGAGTCCGCGACTGCCGGTGCGATACTGGCGCCATTTTTCGCTATCGGCGAAAGCTGTCTGGCCCCCTTCTCGATCGAATCGACCTTCGCGTCGAACTGTCCCCCGTACGTTGGAACGACCTCCAGCGACCGGATCCAGTGGTTGTACCCAGCACCGAGATTCGTGCGCGCGTCGCCTCGGCCCGTGGACGCCAAAACCGTCGCGGCTTTCGCTCAAACGCAGAAATACCCGACACGCGCCTGGACCTCGCCGTCCAGGCCAGCCCGGATGCTCTCCAACTCCTCGGTCGCGCCGTCGACCGCCTGGGGATTTCGGCCCGTGGTGCGCGACGGACACTCCGGGTGGCCCGCACCATTGCCGACCTGGCGCACGAGGAGCGAGTCACGACGACCGCTCTCGCAGAAGCCCTCGCCTATCGCAGCGAGGCGGCGGACGAGGGGCACTAGCGTCCGATTTCGGACACCTGGCGGTCCTGGGTGTCGGAGATCGAACAGTCCGCCACGGAACTACCCCTTGGGGGTTTAAAAAAACCTTACTTTTCAGCGTCTTGGAAGAAATCGATCGCTTGTCACCCACTGGCACGTCTTATGCAACGGTGGGGGTAGGAGGGACATGAAAATGAGCGCTGAAACCTATCACCACGACTTTTCCCAATGGAGCCACGAAACCGAGACCGAACCCACGGCGGCTGAACTCGCGGCCATCGAGGACATCGAATCCGCGGGTTGGTTCGAACAGGAAGCCGTCGAGCCGGTTCAGGTCACGCTGCTCGAGCTGGTAAAAGCCGTCAGCGAAGTTTCGAAGAACGAAGCCGAGATCGTTGGAACCGTCTGCTACATGCTCAGCGCAGGCAGTGTCGAACTGACCGGGGCTTTTCGAAACGAGCCCATCGCCCAGCTGCTGGCTAGCGCTTGACCAAGAGCGAGACCGGGATCGGCACCGATGCGCCGAATCCCGTGATCAATAGAAGCGGTACATCGCTCCCCAGCTGATCGACACGTAGTTGAGATCGCGAATCGGTGTGCCAATCGACCAGAGATAACTCGCCCCCACCGTCAGGGCAATTTTCTCCGTGACGTAGGTGTCGACTCCAACCCCCCAGCGGGTCGCGAATCCGACCTCGCGACCGCTCTCGGTCCGGAACGAACTCGCACCGATCCCGGCGAGCAGATAGGGCTGGATGCGTCCTTCCATGAAGTAGTCGGTCAATGGATAGGCCCGGGCATTGAAGGTCGTCGCCCAACTGACTCCACCGGGTTTGCTGGCATTCACAGAGTGGGGATCCATCCCGTCGGACCAGTCGAATTGCACCTCGGTCGCCAACCAGGAGTTAATTCGAAGGCCGGCCGCGAGATCGAACCCGAGACTGTTGCTTCCTCCGATACCGGACTTGAACTCCTCGAAAGCGAAACTCCCGGCCGCCTGAACGTAGACGCTGGTTTCCAGCCACTGGTGTTCGATCTCCTCTTCGTCAGCGAGTGCGGTACCGGCCGCGAGACAGAGGGAGGCTGCGACCCACGCCGTTGATCGAAAAATCCGCGC
>JAZAOF010000178.1:0-13214 GCA_036228265.1 Myxococcota bacterium
GAAACAAAGAGCTCCGCCACGAGAAAGCCGATCCCGAGAACGATCAGAACGAGCCCCACCCAGGAGAAGGGAAGAATCTGAAAAGCGATAGCCGCAAGGACCAGGCAAAGAGCCCCGGCAATTCCAGGAAGGAGGAGTCCAGGATTATTGACCTCCACGTAGATGCCCAACATTCCCGCCAGAAACAGCACCATCGCGACATTCGGATCGGCCAAAAAATTAAAGAGCTCCTGGAGCGTCGACATCTCCACCGGCTCGATGACGACATCCGCAACTTCCAGAGTCGCCTTGCGCCCGTCTCCCAGCTCGACCTCCCAGCCATTGACCGCCTCGAGGAGTTCCCCTCGATTCTCGGCGATGAGATCGATCACGCCCAGTTCGAGCGCTTCGGTTTCACCGATGGCCACCGAATCACGAACCGCCCGAACGACCCACGCCACGTTGCGCTCCCGCTTCTTCGCAATGGTCTCCATGTACGCGGCCAGCAGATTTTCCGCCTTCTCCGCGGAAAAATCCCGTGGCCCCGGCGCGCTCGAACTCTCGCCGTCTTCGTCCGTATCCTCTTTCGGCGGTGCTGGACTCCCTCCGCCTCCGATCCCAACGGGATGGGCTGCGCCGATACTCGTCCCCGGGGCCATCGCCGCCACGTTCGCAGCAACCGTAATGAACGTCCCGGCGGAACTCGCCCACGCCCCTCTCGGGGCCACGTAGACAATCACCGCGACGTTCGAATTGAGAATCGCCTGGATGATGTCTTTCGTGGACGTAACGAGCCCCCCGGGCGTATCGAGTTCGATCAACAGGGCCTTGGCGGAATCGTTTTCGCTCTCGCGAATCGCCTGGATCAAAAAATCCGCCGAAGCCGGATTGATGGAGCCACGAATGGTGGCCAACTTGACAACATCGTCCGCGCGAAGTTCGGGGGAGTGCACCAACACCGCAATCGGTAACAAGAAAGTGACTGCGGCGCGAAACAGACGCCCCCATCCGTTTCCGCTCAAGCGGTGCCTCCCCGAAGCTTTTCGATCCGATCGAGCAATTCGGCCGCCACGTCTCGTTTCTCCAGGAAGGGAAGTTCCTCGACCTCGCCTCCCGGCCAGATAATATGCACCTGGTTGGTGTCGACATCGAAACCAGAGTCGGACCGCGAAATATCGTTGGCCACGATGAAGTCGCAGCCCTTCCGACGGAGTTTTCGCTGGGCGGCGGCGACGACATCCTGGCTCTCCGCTGCGAAACCGACCACGACCCGATCCCCTTTTTCGCGACAGAGTTCGGAAAGGATGTCCGGGGTCCGCTCCAGGCGGAGCACGAGCCCCTCGCCCTCGGGAAGGTCCTCTTTCTTGATCTTCTCGGACCGCCGATCGACCGGCCGAAAATCCGCAACGGCGGCGGCCTTGACGACGACCTGAACCGACGGCCATTCCCGCAATACCGCCGATCGCATTTCTTCAGCGGTCTCGACGTCGACCCTCCGAACGCCAGCCGGAGTCGTCAACGAAGTCGGACCGGCGACCAACACGACATCGGCTCCCCGGCGAGCCGCCTCCGCGGCAATGGCAAATCCCATCCGACCCGAAGAACGGTTACTGAGATTCCGCACGGCATCAATCGGCTCGCGCGTTCCGGCGGCCGTCACAAGAAGCCTCTGCCCCGCCAGCGACTCCGTGCGAAGAGCGAGTTCCGCTTCCTCGGCAATCGAAGCGGGATCGCTCATCCGGCCCAGCCCTTCCCATCCACAGGCCAGTTCACCGGCCTCCGGACCCACGAACCGAACACCGCGCTCCCGAAGAATCTCCACGTTGGCCCGGGTCGCTGCGTGGCTCCACATGTTCACGTTCATCGCGGGGGCCAGGAGCAGCGGGGCGCGCGTGGCCAGGGCGACCGTCGTCACGAGATCATCGGCGAGCCCATGACACAGCCGTGCAATCACGTTGGCCGTTGCCGGAGCGACGACGACCAACTCCGCCCAATCGGCCAGCGCGATGTGATCGATCTGCCCCTCCTCGGCCGCGTCAAAGAGGCGACTTCGGACCGGCTGCCCCGAGAGGCTCTGCAGGACCAGTGGCGAAACGAATTGCTCCGCCGCGGGGGTCATGACACAACGGACACTATGCCCACCACGAACCAGGTGGCGAACCAGTTCGGGAGCCTTGTAAGCCGCAATTCCGCCCGTCACGGCCAGGAGGAAGCGTCGCGTTGCCATGTGGGAACTCCTCGAAAATTCCCCAGGGGAACCGAATTGGGGATGGAGGGGATCCAGGAAACGGTCCCAAACGAGAGCTTACAGAAAGGTCCGAACCTTCACCAAACCGAGCCCTACGCGAGTCCCTACGGGCGCGACCGCGGGCGGAGGACTCAACGGGGGCCCAGTTTTTCGCGAAGGCGAGCCGCCACGCTCGGGGGCACGAAGTCATCTACGGACGCCCCAAAGCGGGCGAGTTCCTTGAGCCTCGAAGAACTGACGTAGAGGCAGTTCAGGCTCGCCATCAGGAAAAGGATCTCGGTGTCCGGTGCAAGGTGACGATTCATCAAACCCATCTCGAACTCGTACTCAAAATCCGACATGGCTCTCAGCCCGCGAATGATCGCGCTGGCACCGATTTTCTGGGCGAAGTCGACTGCCAATCCGTCGAACGCGATGATCCGGACCCCCGGATCCGATCCCAAGACCTCGGTGAGCATGGCGATCCGTTCTTCCAATGAGAACGTGCCCTTCTTCTCGATGTTGGTTGCCACCGCGACCACCACCTCGCTAAAAATTCTGCGCGAGCGCTTCACCAGGTCGAGATGACCGTTCGTCATCGGGTCGAAACTCGCGGGAAAAAGGGCCCGCGAAACCTTGACATCATTGGACATCGGAATCCTTTCCACGCCCCTCGGTCACCGCCCCCGCAGCGCCGGAGGCTTCAGGACCAGGCGCGTCAAAACGCGAAATCCTCGTATCCCCGTAGTCTCGTTCGCTGCGCATTCGGAGCCCAGCGACTTCTCCCATAGTGTCGCGCGAAGAAGTCTCGACCACCACCTGGGCTCCCGAGTCGAGCCAGGTCGCCGTGGAAATCTCGCACAACACGCGATCGAGCCCCGCGGCACCGTACGGCGGGTCCAGAAAAACGAGGTCAAAGGGCTCGCTCCCGTCGAGAGTTCCCTTGACGAATGTGTCGGCGTCCTGCTGAACGAGATCCGACCGGTCCATGATCCCCAGGGCCTCGAGGTTCGCACGAATCACGGAAATCGACCGCCTCGAACGGTCGACGAAAACCGCTCTGGCCGCCCCCCGGGACAGCGCTTCGATGCCCAGAGCCCCCGTTCCCGCGTAAAGGTCGAGAACGCTCTTTCCGTCCACCGGCCCCAGGCTGGAAAAAATAGCTTCGCGAACCCGGTCGGATGTGGGCCGAACACCCGGCGGGGGCCCGACCAGGCGACGGCTCCGAAACTCGCCCGCGATCACCCGCACCACGCCACCCCGGACCGAACGATGGACCCCTTCCACGCTGAAGTCGGAAAAAAATTTTCCTCATGCCTCGCCGGAATCGCTTCACCCGAAGATTCCATGGACTTTCCATTGGAACCCCGAGGATCACGGCGGTTTCTGGCACACTTCGGGAATCGGTCACGGAAACACAACATGGGTTTTCTCCCCGTCACGATCGAGAATCCGTGTTCGTTCGCGAGTCGAGAATGCCAACCTTCGAGCAATTTGCGCGATTGTACTCGATTCCCGCTTGCCGCCCGGGCAAACCGTGTTTACACTGCCGCCCGCGCCAGCAACACGACCCGAATTCCGACCGGGTCGTCGTCGGATTCTGACGATACCAAGTACAACACGAAAAACGGCAAGCTCCACCGAAGGAAGTCCTCCCCTGTGAACGGATCGGGGAAGGACGCGCCTGAAATGGGGGATCTCGCCCCAGAAGAGGATTTCCAGAATGACAGCTACAGCACTGGCCCGGATGAAGCGCAAACTACCGAACCGCATCTCGGAAGTGCGGGGAGACCGATCACAGCGGCAGTTCGCTCGCGAGTTGGGTGTCTTCCAGCAGAATGTCAACCGGTACGAAAACGGCACGACCCCTCACACGGACTTCCTCCTGACGCTGGCCACCAAGGAGGGCATCTCGCTCGATTGGCTGCTCCTGGGCAAGGGTCGAATGCGACGCGGTCGCTAGGCTAAGCCCTTTCGTCCTCGCGCGTGGGGACGAATCCCGCGCTCGCCGGCTGCGAAAAATCGTGCAGACCCCGGCGAGTCGAATTCACGGAACATCCGACGTGGGCAGTTCCCTGCCCAGCTAGCGATTTGCGGCACGAAAATGCACACTCCCCCCGTGTGCATTCGTACCCGCAACGGCGCGAGAGCCATAGAGGCAGACGGGCCCCCTTCACGCCGGGCATCGTTCTTGCTCCACGTGTCGGAATCATGACTTCACGCATCCAATCTCAACGGACCCCTCGCTCCTCCACTTCGGGGTGGATCTCGAATCGGACCGTGCGGGCCGCGACCCGCGGAATCCTGGTCACCGCCCTCCTTGCCTCCGTGATCGACCCGGGGGCACGAACTCGATCGAGACCCGACGATCCTCCCCGGTCGAGTCCGCTCCCCCCGGTGGCCGCCCCGACGCCCGCCGAGGTCGCCACCGCGCCCCCTCCGATCGAGCGGCACGAGAACATCTCCATCGAAGACAGGATTTTTTCGCAGCTCGAGCAGCACCGAAAGCGGATGCCACACCCGGAACTTCGTTTCCTGGCAAAAACAATTGTCGAGGAAGCCCGAACCCACGCAATGGATCCCGGCCTGATCCTCGCGGTCATCCAGGTCGAGAGTGGATGCCGCCATCGCGCCGTGTCGCCGGTTGGCGCCCGGGGCCTCATGCAGGTCATGCCTTCAACGGGGGCCGCGATCGCGAAGAAACTCTCGCTCGAGTGGAAAGGAGAGGATTCGCTCTTCGACCCTCGATTCAACATCAAGCTCGGTGTCGCCTACCTCGCCGAACTCGAGCAACGGTACGGGGACATCCGAAAAGCGCTCGTCGCCTACAACTGGGGGCCCACCCGTGTCGACCGGATGCTCCGTCTCGGGAAGACACTGCCCCGAACCTACGTGGAAATTGTTCTCAGCACCTACGAGTCGGGACGCAACCCGGACGTCCGCCGCTCCTGAGCCCCTACTCTTCGTTTCGAGAGCGCCCTGGCCCCACGAGGGCCTCTGCGAAGCCATCCACGGCATCCATCGCGGCCTGGTCCCCTCGCCGATAGCCATTGACGAGAACCGAAAAAACCAGGACTTCCCCCTCCGCGGTCTCCGCGAAACCGGACAGACCGGTCACACGAGTCAACAGGCCGGTCTTGGCGCGCACCGCATCCTGTGCGCCTTCGGCTCGACGCGCCAGCGTTCCGTCGCGTCGCGCGATCGCAAGCGCCGCCACGAATTCGGCGCCATAGCGAAAGGACGCGTCCGCGTGGCGAAGCGCGGCGACGATCATCCTCGGCGTCAGTCGGTTCTCGTAGGACAAGCCTGAACCGTCGATGATTCGAGCCGAATCGACCCACAGCCCCTTCGATTGGAGATTGCGCTTCAACGCCGGAATCCCGTCGGACCACGTACCGGCCTGGCCGGTTTCAGATCGGCCCAGGTGCTTGACCAACGATTCGGCCACCGAGTTGTTGCTGTACTTGACGAAGAGGCGGGTAATTTCTGCCAGCGTCCGCCCTTCGAACGAAAGCAATTCCACCGAATCCTGCGGAACCGTTCCGGTCCGCAACTTCACGCCACCGGCGATTCCCTGTCTGCGGAGTTGCCATTGAAAAACCGACCCGGCGTAGGCGATGGGATCCAGGACACTACGGCGGTAGACCTTCCGGGAAGCGGACGCGGGAACCGACCCTTCAATCGTGACGAGTTCGCCCTCTCCCCCGGCTCGGCGATCGACCACGAGACTGTTGCGCGAACCGGGCGGTCCCGTACGGGCGCGATTCGAAATTCGCAGGTACTCCACCGGCGGATCGATCTCGACCTCCACCGGATCCCCGGGCTCGCGACCTGGGCTTACAACCACCTCGAAGGACCCGTAATTGGCCGTGAGTCCCGCTACAGGCGCGTGGTATGCGCGAGCCGAAGTCCTTCCCCAGGAAGGGTGCCACCGCTGCCCATCGAGGGCCGACGCATCGAACACGATGTCTCCGCGGATTTGGCGGAGCCCACTCCTCTTCAATCGCGCGACCAGGCTCCACCAGTCCTCGTTGTTGAACGCCGGGTCCCCTCCCCCCTCGACGAAGAGCGTCTGCACGGCCCCGCTCGCGTCGGGAACTTCGTTGGCCAGGACCCGGGTCCGGAACCGATGGGTGGGCCCCATTGCGTCGAGGACCGCCAACGCCGTCAACAACTTCATGTTGGAAGCCGGGATCAGGGCCTCGTCCGGATTGCGGGCGAAGAGCACCTCGCCGTCCGATGCCCGTACAACGAGGGCCGCCACTCGTGCACCGCGCAAGGCCGGAACCCCCAGGGCGGCCTCGGCGCGGGCGCGCCACGGAGCCGCTCCATCGGCACCGGCGATCGCCGGAAGCAACGCCCAGAGAAGTGCGCCTAGAAGTAGCCTCTGCCGATGCATGTCCCTCCGATCGAGACAAGAACCGCCAGGACCTGGCGGCCGAAACCGGCCCCTTCCAGTGGGACCTTGACTGAAGCGAGGTTATCCGGGAGCCTGAGGAGCGGCAATCGTCCGCGGGGTCCGGAGATGGAAACATCCCGGGCTGAATCATGATTCCGCGAGCGACTGCGCTGGAAGGGGGGGCCGGTGCTCAACGCCATCTGGCTGGGATTGGTCGTGTCGTCCGTACTCTTTGCCGCCATCACCGGGCGCATGGGAGAGGTCTCGGACGCGATCTTCGAGAGCGCGGAAACCGCGGTGACCCTCGTCATCGGACTTGTGGGCGGCATGATCTTCTTCATGGGGATCGTACGAGTCGCCTTCGAAGGGGGCCTCCGCCGCGCGATCGCCCGGGGGCTCGCCCCGGTCTTGCGAAGGCTCTTTCCGGATGTCCCCCCGGATCACCCCGCCATGGGATCGATGGTCATGAACATGGCATCGAACATCATGGGGTTGGGCAACGCGGCAACCCCTTTCGGACTCAAGGCGATGTCCGAACTCGACCGACTGAATCCGACCCCCGGTTCCGCATCCAATGCGATGGTGCTCTTTCTCGCCATCAACACCTCCGCGATCACGCTGATGGCCCCCACGGGCACGATCATGGTGCGCGCCGCCGCGGGTTCGGCCTCCCCCGCGGCCATCTGGATCCCAACGCTCATCGCGACGACGTTTTCGACCCTGGCCGCCGTTGGCGCGTACTTTCTGCTCCGTGACCTTCCCTTCTTTCGCCCCCGATCCAGCGCTCGTCTCCCCACCTCCCCGGACGAGAAAGCCCCCGAGACCGAGGAAGCTCCGGTTTTCGTCGCCCCGGAAGACGCACGGAAACCGCTGGGGCTTTTTCGCTGGGCCCTGGTACTCGCAAGCGGGATCGTTGTCGCCATCGGTCTGGGAAACGAGTTTGCCGAAGGTCTCTCGGAGACCGGACCCGCCGAGACGCTTCGTGGCATCGCCATGGACTGGCTCATTCCACTTCTCGTTGGCGGACTGCTGCTGATCGGAATCACCGGACGCGTGCGCGCCTACGACGCCATGATCGAGGGCGGGCGTGAAGGGCTCTTCGTGGCGATTCGCATCGTCCCCTACCTCGTAACGATCCTGATCGCCGTGGCGATGTTTCGGGCCTCGGGGGCCATGGATCTCCTGATCTCCGCGATCGATCCGCTGACGAGCCGCGTCGGGGTTCCGGCCGAAGTGCTTCCCATGGCCCTCCTCCGACCGCTGTCCGGTTCAGGCGCCTTCGCGGTCATGAGTGAAACCTTGACGACCTACGGACCCGACTCGTTCATCGGGATGATGACCAGCACCCTGATGGGCTCGACCGAGACGACCTTTTACGTACTGGCGATCTACCTCGGTGCCGCGGGTGTCACGGATGGCCGTCATGCACTGGCGGCTTGCCTGATCGGCGACGTGGCCGGCTTCGCAGGGGCGGTTCTCGCCTGCCACTGGTTCTTCGGCTGAAGACCCGTGGCGAGCGATGGCGGACCGAAAGAACTCGAAGCGGTGCGGCGTCTCGCGGAGGCCCGCCTGGGCGGTCGAGTCCGGTCCATGGTGCCCATCTCGGCCGGCCTGGGATCGCGACGCTTCTACCGCCTCGAACTCGACGCCGGCCGCGTCTCCTCGGCGATCGCCCGGGTTGACCTTCCGGAAGAACAAGCCTTCCGGCCCGAAGCAGCGGCGCCCGAACCGGAACTCGAACCGGTTCGACAATGGATGGAAGATGGAGGCCTCCCGGTTCCCCGTGGCTATGGCCGCGAGGGCGGCATCGACCTCCTCGAGGATCTCGGGGCCCAGAGCCTTTGCGACGCAGTCCGCAACGCGGATCCCGAACGCCGGTTCGAACTCTACCGAGCCGCAACGGCGCTGGTCCCCCGGATCCAGGCGTTGCCGCTCCATGCGGAACTGGCTTCATCTCGGCGCTCGCTCGACGCCTCGCTGATCGATTACAAGGCCGGACAGGTCATCGAATGGGTTCTGCCCTGGAGCCTCGGGCGGCTCGCGCGACCCAGCGAAGCCGAAGCCGTGCGCGACGCGTTTCGACATATCGCCGAAGTGTGCGCCGAGGCACCGCGCCGTGCGGCTCACCGGGATTTGCAGTCGACCAACTTGATGCTCCTCTCGCGAAAAGAACACGGCCGCGACCGGCTGGGAATCATCGACCTGCAAGGGGCCTTCGTCGCTCCTCCCGAATACGACCTCGTCTGCCTGTTGTGCGACGCGCACGTCGCGCTCTCAGAAACCGAGATCGCCGCGCACCTTTCCCGAACACGCCCCGAATTGCCCGATGCCCCGGTCGAAACGGACTTCGACCACCGATTCACGCTGCTCACGCTCTCGCGCTGCGGCAAGGATCTCGCACGCTTTCGCTACGCAACCGTGCAACGCGACGATCCCCGCTACGCGTCGCTCATGCCGGCAGCGGCAGGTTCCGTGCGAAGCGCAGCGCTCCGAGCGGCGCCCTGGGACGTGCGGCTCGAGCGAATCGCCAACCTCCTGGGATCATTGCCGGAGGTCGCACACCCGGACCTGCATGAAGGAGACCCGCGGTGAGAGCGATGATTCTCGGAGCGGGCCTGGGAGCCCGCATGCGGCCGCTCTCAAACCTCGTCGCAAAACCCGCGCTTCCGATTCTCGGCCTTCCCGTGGTAGCAACTCTCCTCGAGTTCCTACGTCACCACGGCGTAAGCGAGGTCCTGATCAACACCCACCACCTCGGGGAATCGATCCAGGAGGCTGTCGACCGCTTTGCGCCGCCGGAACTCGCCGTATCGTGGTCCGAAGAACCGCAACTCCTCGGCACGGGTGGGGGCATCCGGCGCGCCGCACGTTTCCTGGAAGAATCGGAGACGAGCCTCGTACTCGCCGGGGACATGCTCCTCGACCTCGATCTCTCAGCCGCCGTCCAACGCCACCGCGACCACGGCTGCCGGGCCAGCCTTCTGTTGAGGCGAGATCCGCGCTCGGCCCAGTTCGGAACGATCGGGATCGACCGGAGCGGGGTCGTTCGGCGCGTGGGTCAACGCACCGATCTCGGGGGCGAAGTCGATGCGGGAGTCTTTCTCAGCGCCCGGATCCTCTCGCGGCGAGCGTTCGACGATCTACCGGCGAGAGACGTCTTCGAAGACCTGTCCGACTGGTTCGTCCCGCGCCTTCAAGCCGGCCACCGGGACATCGAGGGCCAACTCCTGGAAACGTCCGAATGCACTTGGGAACCGGTAGGAACTCCGGAGGAGTATCTCCGTACGAATATCCAACCGCCCGAACTTTCCTACCTCCCCCCTTCGGAAATGCGACGCCGCAGCGGAAGCCGAACCGTCGGGGATGTCGTCGTCGGCTCCGGTTCTCACGTTCCCTCGACCGCGCACCTTGAGCGATGTGTCGTCTGGGAAAACGAATCCGTCCCGGAGAACCTCAAAGGCATCGACGGGGTCTTTGCTTGTGGCACATTCTACCCCTCGTCGCCCAACCCCAAGAAATGAGGTCGGTCAACCGGTCATGAGTGAAGTCATCTTCATTGGAACGAGCGATGCATTCGGCGCAGGCGGTCGCCGCCAGTCCGCCGCGCTCCTGCGAACTGGAACGGGAAGTGTCCTCATGGACTGCGGCCTGACGACCAATACCGGGCTCGCCGACCTCGGGATCGAACGCGACGAAATCGACGTGATCCTGATCTCACATTTTCACGGCGACCATTTTGGCGGCATCCCCCTCTTCCTCCTGGCCGCCCTCTACGAGGACGAACGCAAAAGACCTCTCGAAATCGTGGGGCCTCCGGACATCGAGGCTCGCGTTCGGGCCCTGTCCTCGGCGATGGGCCATGGACTTGAGACCCACCCCTCGGCGTTTCCCCTCTCCTTTCACGAGGTGCGCCCTGGAAAACCCCACCCCATCGGCCCCGCGGAGATCACGTCCTTCGAAACCCGCCACCAACTCGAATCCCATCCCCACGGCTACAACATCCACTGCGGAGGCTGCCGCGTGGTCTACTCCGGGGACACAGGATGGTTCGACGACCTCCCCG
The DNA here is from genome assembly GCA_036228265.1 of Myxococcota bacterium. Lineage (GTDB taxonomy): Bacteria > Myxococcota_A > UBA9160 > UBA9160 > UBA4427 > CAJXIC01. Next base: position 10,669 of record JAZAOF010000178.1, read on the forward strand.
ATCACGTGGCCGGTGCCGACCTCTTTGTGTGCGAGTGCACCTACCGAGCCAGCGACCTGGATTTTCACCTGAACTACGAGCTGCTCTGCGAGCGAAAAGCTCAACTCGATTGCGGCAATACGATACTGACGCACCTCGGCAGCGAGATGGCCGACCGTCCGGCCGGCGACGAGTTCGACTTTGCGGACGATGGCCTCATCGTCTCCCTCTAGGCCGGCACCACCACGCCAAGCACCGCGGCCCGACGGGCCCCCGTCGTCGCCGGCAGGTGATTCGGGATACCCAGCAGGGCATTCCGCCCCATCAGGGAGAAGGCCATGGCTTCCGCTGCTTCCGGCGGGACCCCGGCTGCTTGCATGGATTCGCACTTCGCGGGCGCAAAAGCGTCCGCGAGACCGGCCATGATCGCGGGATTCGATGCGCCGCCCCCACCGACGAGAAGTCGATCGACTGACTCTCCACCCAGCCAGCGCTCAGCGGCCTGCCGGACAGCCTCCACCGTAAAGGCCACCAGGGTGGCGACGAGATCGGGCTCTCTCTTTTTCGCTTGCCGCCACTCCCCGATGAGTTTCTCCGCCTGGGCAGGGCCGTAGCGCTCGCGCCCCGTCGATTTGGGCGGCGGCCTTCGGAGAAATTCGTCGTCGAGCAGGCGCTGGAGACAATCCGAATCGACCTCGCCGGCAAGAGCGAGACGGCCGTCTCGGTCCATCGCCTCGCTCCCCCCCGAGAGAAGACGAACGGCCTCATCGATCAACACGTTCGCTGGACCGACGTCGAAGGCCAGGACGTCGTCCGCGTCGCACCCGGGCGGAAGCCACGTAACGTTGGCAATGCCTCCCAGGTTCAGAACGAGCCGCCCCTCTTCGGCAGAAGCCATCGTGGAAAAATGAAAGAACGGGGCCAGGGGGGCCCCCTCGCCGCCCGCCGCAAGGTCCCGGGAGCGAAAATCCGCGACGACGCGTTTCCCCGTCCGCTCCGCGATCACCGAGGCATTCGCGATCTGCGTACTGCTACCGACGTCCGGATGGTGGGCCACCGTCTGCCCGTGGGACGCGATCCCTTCGATGTCCCCGACCTCCATTCCAGCCTCCCGAAGCAACGCGAGAGCCGCCGCCGCGAAGGCCTCTCCCAGTTCCACGTCGAGTTTCCCCAGTTCGCGCAGCGGATTCGAAGTTTCCCCTGGAGCCGCGAGGGCATGAATTCGATGGCGAAGCCGGGAATCGAGCGGAAACTCGCGGTAGGCCCGTAGCCGAAACGGGTGGACCGATCCGTCGTCGGGCCACTCGACCAGGGCGGCGTCGATGGCGTCCGCGGAGGTCCCCGACATCAATCCAATCCAATGCATGGCACCATGGTAGGGGTCACCGGGTCCGAATCGCGACCGGTGCGCACCCCGGGAGGACCACGCTTGACAGGAGCGGAGCAGAACCGAATACTCGGGCCCGCCCGGCCTCCATTCGGGGCCGTTTCGCAACACCTCACGTGGCGCCCCTTCGATTTCCCCGCAGTGGGGGACCTCGCGGAGCCGGGTCCCGCGGCATGAACCTCGACCCGGCTCGCGAGCCAACAACCGGAGCACCGCGAAATGAATGACGCATCGCGCACCCAGGGCTGGGCCATCTGCATCGGGGTCGCCGTACTGGCCCTCGCATTCGTGATCGGCCTGCTCCAGCAGAGTTATTGGGCCCTCGCTCTTCCGATCGCGGTGCTCGTCTTCTTCGTCCTGGGCTTGGCGGGCTGGGTAGGCTTCACGATTGCCACGATCCAGGTCGACGCCGAAAACACCGCCGAGATCACGCCGGAGTCCTCCGACGGCGAGACCTCTTCCTAGGCACGGCCCGACAATGCGAATCGCACTGCTGACGTACCGCGGCAACATGTTCTGTGGCGGCCAGGGGATCTACGCGTCCTACCTCGCCCGAGAGTGGAAACGCGCCGGGCACGACGTGCACGTGATCGCGGGCCCTCCGTACCCGGAACTGGAGCCCGGGATCCCCCTGCACGAAATCCAGAACGACAATGTCTTTGGGCAGCCCTATCCGGATTTCTACGACCCGGAGCGGCCTTTCTCCCTGCTGCGCCCTCTCAGCTTGTGGGAACTCGGAGTCTCGCGCTTCGGAATCTTTCCCGAGATGCAGACGTTCGGACTCCGACTCCTGATGCGTTGGCGCGAGCTCCAGAATCGTTACCGATTTGACGTCGTATTCGACAACCAATCTCTCTCCTGGGGTCTCCTTGGGATCCGCGCCGCCGGGGTCCCCGTCGTCTCCGTCATCCACCACCCCCTGCACATCGATCGGGAGGCCGACTTCACCATCGACCCGCGGTTGGTCAAGAAAATCAAGCGGACGCTCTACTTCCCGCTGTTCATGCAGCAGCAGGTCGCGCCTCGCCTCGACCGGATCGTTACGGTCAGCGAAGCCTCCCAGCTGGAAATCGAGCGCTACTTCGGAATTCCCAGAAAGAACGTTCCAGTCGTCTACAACGGAACCGACACGGAAGTGTTCCACCCGCATCCTGACGTTCCCAAGGAAACCGACCTCCTC
>JAZAOF010000179.1:0-8098 GCA_036228265.1 Myxococcota bacterium
GCGGAGGCTCTTCGAAAGACTGGCGCGCCCGGCACGACTCGAACGTGCGACCCTCAGCTCCGCAAGCTGATGCTCTATCCAACTGAGCTACGGGCGCCTGTCTTTCGCGGGGCGCGAGTCTAGCGCCCCTCGGCCCATCCTTCACGGTGCAATCGCAAGACACTGCGGGCCTCTCCAGGCCTCCCGAAAAGGGGTGCCGACAACCCGCTGGACCGAACGACACGGTCGATCCCGGAAAGAGCAGAGGTGCCGCCTCCCGAGAGTCGGAATGCGCTCTCGGGATCGAAATGCCAGCGAAAATGGCGGAGAGAGTGGGATTCGAACCCACGGTAGGTTGCCCTACACACGCTTTCCAAGCGTGCGCCTTAAGCCACTCGGCCATCTCTCCGGGAAATCCGACGCCACTCCGTCTTCCCGCGCCGGTCCCGAACCCGGTCGCGTGCAGTGATGGCGGAGAGGGAGGGATTCGAACCCTCGATAGGGGATAAGCCTATACTCCCTTAGCAGGGGAGCGCCTTCAGCCGCTCGGCCACCTCTCCGACCCCCTCAGAATACCGCGTTGAGAGCCGCCACACCCGCGGTCCAGACCTCGGGGTCTAGAAAAAGAGGGCGACCAGGCCCATCACCGCAGCCCCCGCTGTCACGAGCGCCCACTTGGCGAAACGGCCTCCGGGCTCCAGGAATTCGTCGCGCAAGATGTCGAACGTCGCAACGTACACGAAGGTGCCCGCTGCGAGGGACAAGAACGAAGCTTCGGCCGCGCGCTCCGCCGAGCCTTCCAGGAAAACTTCGAGACCGGTCCCGACCAGGATGCCTGCGGGTGTACTGACCGCGAAGAGGCCAAGGAGAAGCCACGACCGTGCCCGTGTGACTCCGCTGCGCACCAGGCTCACGCCCAGTGCGAACCCGGCCGTACTCTTGTGGGCAAAGATCGCGAAAAAAAGGATGAACGCACTCGCCATGCTGGCTTCGGCCCCCAGGGCGAGGCCGGCGAGCAACGAATGCACGGAAAGAGCCGCCAACACGACGTAGGCCCCGATTCCTTCGCGACCTTCCGTGGCCAACGCATCGAAACCGTGGCCCCTCGATTCGTGAAGCCCGCGGTGGGAGTGTTCGGGGAGAAAGACGTGCTCGATCAAGAGCATCAAGAGGAAGGCCACCGTCGCCAGCATCGAAGCCATCGGATAGTGCCACCCCAGGCCCTCCCAGGTTTCAGCCGCATGGGGAAGCATGTGAACCAACCCCACGCAGAGAAACACGCCCGCCGCAAACGCGTTCCCGAGGCCCAGCTTCGAGGAACCCGATGTGGGGGAGCGGCGGCGCAACGCAATCGCTCCACCCGCCAGGCCCGCGGTCAGGACCACGGCGACAAAGATCAACTTGGTCTCGATCACCCCAATGTCTCCAACGCCCCGGTCACGTCGTACGAAACCCCTAAAGTGGCGGAGAGGGTGGGATTCGAACCCACGAGGGGCGTAAACCCCTGGCGGTTTTCAAGACCGCTGCCTTCAACCGCTCGGCCACCTCTCCGGAGGGGAGCGCCGAACTCCAACGGACATGCACCAACGAATCTTGTCCCCGATCTCTCGGTAGCACCCCTCATGGTCGGCGCAGAAGATACGGAATCTAGCCCGCGGGGTCAGCATCCGAGGGCACCGCCGGACCCGGTTCGAGGGTCGGCGGTGGCGTGTACCAGATCGGGGATGTCCAGGCGCGCTCCTGGATACTGCGGGGCACCTCGGGATCGCAACAGTCGCGAAGTTCCGACGGCACGCCGGCGGGCTGGCTGCAATCGACGCCGCGCTCGAGGCAGACCCAGGCATTCCAGCGACAACTCGGGTTCTCGAGTACGCGCACGTAGTAGAAAGCCGGCACGCCGGCGTCGAACTCCGTGTCCTCGAAGACGCCGCACAACGTTTCGAATCCCTCACCCCGGGGACGACACGTCGCGAAGTCGACGTCCGCCGTGCTGTCCGGGTTTCCGGCCACCTCGAATACCTTCTCCCTCACCCGATCGCCCTCGACCCACCCCTTCACGACCTGGATGCGCTGGAGGTCCGTGGTGGGCACGCCCGCGCCTCCCGGATCGCGGAGCGCAGAAACGGCGAAACGCGGGGCACCCGTTCCAGGCGGCGGGGGGAGTTCGCCACCCATCGGCACGCCCTCGGCATAGCCGCGCTCCGCAAAGTCTGAAGCCGCGCAGAAATCGTCCGGGAATTCCCAGCCACCGAAAAAACGAACGACGATGCGGGGGCCACTGGTCCCATAGGCCTCCCGTCGTCGCATCGCCGCAAAGAGCGAATCGCGGGAATTCTCCTCGGCCCAGAGCACACCGAGCCCTCCCGGATTGAAATCGCTCCGGTCCGGGTAGGCCGGAATCCCGAAACGCGCATCCACCGTCCCGGCCGCGTGGCCGCGGTATTCGTCCTCGTCGACCATTCCCGGAGTCCCAAAATGCGTGTCCGTGGCGCCGAGCACTCCAAACTGGAACGGGTTGACCCCGATGCGCTGCGACTGCAGGAGTCCCTCCCCGAGTACTTCGCGCACGTACATGAGCGGCGGCATCGCAGAGGGATCCACCGCCGGAGAAACCATCTCCCCCAGGCGGGGAAATCGGAGACTTTCATAGTCACAAAACTCGTCCGCCGCCCCGGGGCGGCATTCGCTATCTCCCTTGTGCTGCGTGATTTCCACGAGCGTTTCCAACCTCGCGCGCGTTCGGGCATCACCCGCCGTGATGGGCGTGCCATCGGGCCGGTTCACGGTAAACATTCGCCCACCGCTTACGTTTGAATTGTGCGGGATGGCCAGGACATCGCAGCCGCTCCCGGCATCGAGGCATTCCGTTTCCAGGGCACTCCAAAGCCCTTCCTGGGTCGGCGTTTCGATGTAGGTCGTGGGGTAGGACTGGGCCGTGGCATTGCGAAAGATCACGTTGCGGTGAATGTTGTTTCCACCGGGCATTCCAGTCCACTCGTAACCGACGAACGTCGTAAAGGAGCAGGTCTCGCTGCGGTCGTAATGGGCCTCGGCGGCATCCTGAATTTCCTGCCACGGGCTTCGTCCCGCCTCGAGGCACGCCTGGCCGTCTTCCCCACAGAACGAATATCGCGATGGGTTCTCGTTGCTGTAGACGTGACCGTTGACGAGCGCATAACCCAGCTTCGGAAAGCGGCGGACCACGCGACAGACAAGGGATTCGTGTCCGGGAAGAGACGGGTCGCCGCAGATTCGGGTTTCGCCCAGGAGGTCGCTGTGGTCGGTGACGACGGCGTAATCCAGGGGCCGCCGCAACTGGACCCGCTCCCGGGTCGCCCCTTCCGGATCGTAGGGCTGGATTCCGATGGGCTCGCCCTGGGCGTAGCGATAGGCATCGCTCGGCGTCGCCAGCGTGCCCTGTCCCCACGCGTCGAAGGAAAGCGCCGTGTGGACGTGGGTATCCCCAAAAAAGGGTTGGCGAACCGGGTCATGGTTCTTGCACTCTGCGCGCTCCTCGGTGCGCTCAAACGAAAGGTCGCCCGCCCCTACGGACAATGCAGGCGATACCAACCCAAGCAACGCGACCAGGACCAACGCTTTCAATGGAACAGGCCCCAGAGGTTCGACTCGGGCGCGCGACCGAAGGGCGTCTGGTAGAAATCGAAGACCGAGGCCAGGATCACGGCCCCGAAAACGAAAACTCCCACCAGGACACGCCGGGTTCCAGGCGCGAGATGCGAAAGGCCACCGGTGGCCAGGCTCGCCAGCAGAACACACGCGACAAGGCCAACCACCGCGTGAGCTGCGAACAACAGAACAATCATGGGAACGGGGCCCGCCGCCCCTTCCTGGATCGCCACGGCCGACGACGCGCCCAGCAAAAGAACGAAACGCACCACCGGCACCAGGGCATCGAAGGGCCCGAGCAGGGGAAGAGGCAACACGAGGACGAGAACGACCAGGAGGGTGCCGAAGGTGGCGCGACGGCTCATCCCCCGGTGGCTTCCCAGGCCTTCGCGATGTCGCTGGACGTCGAAAGAACGGCCATGTTTCGGAGGGAATAGCGGACGACCTGCTCGCCGTACTCCGGCGGATCTCCCACCACGCAATCCCTCGGGACCACCACGCTGTATCCCCGGTTCACCGCTTCGATCGCCGTTCCCACGACGCCGATGTTGAGCGAGATCCCGACGAGAACGATCGCCTGGATCCCTCTTTGTTCCAGGAGTTCATCGAGGCCGCTCTCGAAGAAACCCGTCATCCCCTTTTCACGCTCGAAAACCGGTTCGCCGGACTGCGGCGCGACCTCGGGGCAAACCGAACCCGGGTCGAAAGGCTCCCCGCCGGATTTCCCGATCCGCTTCTCCAGGGGGCTCTGGGAAGATCCCGCCTCCTTTGCGGAACGCTTCGCCGCGGTCATGTAGAGAACCGGAACCCCTCTGCGACGGGCCCGCTCGACAAGCGCCGCAATCGAACCCAGCAGGTCCGAATCGCGCGCGGCGGTCGCCAACCCGGGAAGCGGGCCCGCTTCGTCCAACAGGCCCTCCTGGCACTCGAAGACCAGCACAGCCGAGTGAGCGGGGTTGAGGATCGGGACGAGATCGATGGCCACGTCGAGAAGCTAGCCCGGAATTTCAGCCAACGAAGGCAACCGCCTCAGTCGGGTTCGCGAAGGCGGCGCAGTTCGGACAGATAGGGAAGCCCGAGGACCACCCGCGCCGTCGTCAGGGCGATGGGAAAAACCAGTCCAAATGCGACGATGGCCGCGGGATCGCCGTAATCCTCCCAGAAAAAGAGCATCGTGGCCGCCTGGGTTCCCAGCCCGGCTGGTGTAATGGGAAGAGCCCCGGCGATCAAGACGACGGGGACCGAGGCCAATGCCAGGGAAACCGGGATCTCGATGCCAAAGGAGTGGGCACCGATATAGAACGCAGCCAGGAAGCCCACGATGTACGAAACCCGGATGAAGAGGAGGATCGCGATGTCCCGTGGCCGGGTGAGTCGAAACGAACGGAAGAGCGCCCAACCGCGAAGTCGCTGCAGCCAGCTCCAGTTGGGCTGTGACCCCAGCAGGAGCGCCAACACCGCGACGCCGGCAAGCAGCATCCAACCCGACAAGCCCTGGATTTGCTGAATCTCCGCTTCGCCACCAAACGACGAAGCCCCGAAGAATGCCAGGGTGACCAAGGCGAGCACGCTGAAGTTCTCGTAAAAGAAGATCGAGCTGGTCGATTCAAGGGCCGGAACCTGCTTGAACCGGCGCAGGTAGAGAACAATCGCCGCGGTTCCCACGTTCCAGTTGACGGCCGCGATCAGGTACGTGACGCCGCGCATCGCCCGGGCCTCGGACCACGAGAGCGGCGCGTTGAAACGAGAGACCAGGTAGGCGTAGGCCCAGGAATCCAGGAGGAACCAGTACAGGATGCCGATCCCGACGGTGGGAACGAACCAGTCCAGCCGAGCCCCCTGGGCCGCCATCCAGACGTCCCGAAGGGGGACCTCCCAGAACAGGTAGGCGAGGACCGCTACGGCGCCCAGCCAGGGCAGAGCGGCCTTCCACCCCACCCGCGGCGACCCCGAAGGGTCGCCCGGAGCGAGCGGGGGAGGTTCGAGGCCTACATCGTTCATCGCCCCGAGGTTAACGGCCTCGCCCCTCCTGGCTTGCCCACCGGAAGAATTCTCGCAGAAAGGACGAAAGAACCGTGCAAGCACTGGGCATCGGGAGTCGGAACCCCCCGATTTTTTTATATTTTATACCTATTGATTAGTTAAACGTATTATCCTATTTATAGATAGTGTTTAAACCCTACTGAAAGTAGTTATAGGACCGGACACCAATGGGCGGCACTATATACATCCTGGGAAACGGCGGCGGCGGCGCCGCGTCCGCAAGCTTCTTGCTCGAGAAAACCCCAATCGCGACGAGAATTTTCGACTCCGCGGCCGCGCTGCTGAACGAATTCGAAGCCACGCCAGCGGGATGCGTGATTGCCGACGTAGACCCCGAGGGGATGGACCTTCTCTCCCACTTCCGGTCTCAAAAAATTGGGGTACCCGTGATCCTCGTGAGTCGGAACGCCAACGTCGAGCGCGCCGTTCGGGCGCTCCGGGACGGCGCTTTCGACTACCTCGAGACGCCCATTCGTCGGCAGCCGTTCTTCGAATCCGTGGGGCAGGCTTTGGGGCTCTGCACCTCAACCACCAACGGCGACCCGACCTGGTCCGACACCCGGTCGCGACTCGATCGTCTCACGGAGCGGGAACAACAGGTTCTCGACCTCGTCGTGCATGGCAACACCAACCGCGTGATCGCTGCCGAACTCGAACTGAGCCCGAAGACCGTCGAAATCCATCGCTCCCGCGTCATGCGGAAGATGCAGGCCCCTTCTCTCGCCGATCTCGTTGGAACCGTGCGCTGTTTCCAGTGCAGCCGGTGGCCCGGGCCCGTAAACTGATCCCATCGGACAGCGCCCGCCTGCAGACCAACCCGGCGTTGTGGCAGGGGGGATTTTGATGTCGACTTCACGGATCGGGCGCTTTTTTCCGGGCCTAGCCGCGCTGCTCCTTGGGGCTTCGATCAGTTGCGGCGGGCCCAGCTTCATCGACCGGGAATGCATCAAGGGCCGAATTTCCAGCGAACAGGCGGAGAAGATCAACGAGGGACCGTGGGAACACCTGCCCACCTACAACAGGGACGCCAACGGAAAATGCAAGGATTGCGCCGCAGAAAGAGACCGGGTCTTTGCCGCCAAGTGCTCTGAGTTCATCAAGGAGATGACTCTTCAAGACCTGTAGCGACGGGACGTTCTCATTGGAGGACGGAAGCGGGATCGACCCCTCGAAGCCGGGAAAAAGCCCGCCCCACCCAAAGGCGAAAGAGCGTCACAGCGCGATCGTTGGAAGGTTCGATCTCGCCAAAACTCGAAACCACGCGGCTCAGTACGAGATACAGGGCGCGGACATAGTCGCGGCGACACTCGTCTCGATCGTACCCGATCGAGCGGAGTTTCCGAATCTGCTCATGATAGAAGTCGACATGGGGAAACGCTGCTTCGACCGGGAGATCCGCTTCCAGGGTGCCGCTCAAGAAATACGCCAGGTCACACACGCCTCGCCCCCAGCTCGGAACCTGCCAATCGGACACAATGGCCAGGGAGTCGGCCCCGGTATCGTCGAAGAACAAGTTGTCGAGCCGATAGTCCCCATGAAGAAGCGTACACGGCGGCTTGGCGAGCCGGCGTTGAATCGCGCCAAGATTCTCCTCGAGCCAATCCAGGTGGGGCTTTCCATATTCTGGAATCGCCGCCGCGAAGAGTTCCTCGAAATGCGGACGCTGGCGAGCCACCAGGTACTCGTTCATTTTTGTCGTCGAGTCGATAGGATGCAGCCAGGGGACGTTTTCCACCGCCGGGTTTTCCCAGGCGTGGGCATGAATTCTTGCCAGGCTCGCAATCGCGCCCCGGATGTCCTCTTCAGAGGTCTCCGTCACCTGGTTGCCCAACCGGGCCGGGGCCAGGTCCTCGAGAAGCAGCACGTAGCGGCGCCGGGAAATCCGGGCGAGCCAGGGCCCGGCCGCGACCAGGGCGGCCAGGCCCCACCTTGGGAACTGCTCGAGGCGTTCCAGGGAAAGCGCGTCCTGTTCGGGCGAACCGAAGGGACGAGCATCCATCGCTGCGAAATAGCACCGCGGAACTCGAACAGGCATCTGCCCGGCCAGCTGCTGGTAGAAGAAGGCCTCTCGCTCGTAGATCCCAAGCGCTTCTCCCGCGGCGCGCAATTTCCGGTCGGACGTGGGGATCTTTAAAACGACCGACGGCAACCCCACCTCACCTGGCCCCGCGTACGCCAGGTGCAGGCGGGCGGTTTCCCCCATGAACCCCTCGCCCTCTCCGAGTTTTTCGATTTCGAAATCGTGAATACGCGCGCCCGCTAGGATTCCCGAACTTCGAAGAATCCGGTCGAGCCACCCCGCGCTTACAGCGGACAGGTCCCGAGGGATTTCAGGGAGCGGCATGGCCATACGATACCCCGGCGGATTCACTTCTCTCAAAACAACCGAAGCGAATCGAGATCCTCGCCGCTACCCTGGATCATCGTGACACGAACCCAATTTCGAGCT
>JAZAOF010000180.1:0-10138 GCA_036228265.1 Myxococcota bacterium
CTTCGAGATCGGCTCGGCGATCTTCGGCGTCAAGACCACCTACGACGGACAAGAAGGCGTCTACCTGATCACCATGCCGATGACGACCGAGCAGGCCGTGGTGCCGGGGCGCGAAACCTTCGGCGAACCGAAGAAGATCGCGGACATCGAATTCGAGCGCGACGGAGACAACGTGTCGGCGAAGGTCTCGCGCATGGGCATGACCTACCTCGCCGCCGAAGGCAAGCTGGGCAAAGAACTTGGCGCTCGCGAGTTCGAACAATACGCGTACTGCTACAAGACGATGCCCTCGTGCGAGCAGGAGAAGGATTTCGACGCCGACCCCCTGCTGGTCCGCCTGCAGTGGAACCAGAAGCACGAGAACTCCTGGCTCGTGGATGCCGGAGAACTCCAACTCCTCGAGTCTCCCATGGACCCCGTGGCCGACGTGCCGATCCGCAAGATCCTGCGCTTCGAGTACGAAGAGGGACAGACCGAGAGCAACGGCCGGGTACTGCGAAGCATCCCGGGCGACTGGATCCTGCCCTTCCACCACCAACGCTACGACGACGCCTCGGGACTCGGGATCGAGGTCTAACCGAGAGAATCCCGCAGCTCCGGGGCTCTCACGAGCCTCGGAGCCTGCGCTCCCGGGTGCGGCCCACCCACTCGTCGACGCGCTGCCAGTTTTCGATCAACCAGTCGAGGCGCGCTTCGTCGCTCGCAGGCAACTCGGCAAAGGGCACGCGCCAGCCCCGGACCCGAACAACCCGGTCGAGAAGCGCGCCGCCTACAAGAGCACCGAGAGTCGCCACGTCATCGAGACCTTCGTGGGCACAGAACACCACGTCGAGCCCCGGGTTCTTTTCGAGCAACGCCAGCGGACCCCCCGGGCGCGGGGGCAATACATTTTTCAGACCCTCGGTGCGGCGGGCCAGGTCGGGCTCCCTTTCGAGGAGCCGTGCTCGAGCGCGAGCCCTCCGCTCTGGCGTCGGACGAGTACCCTCGGGATAGATCAACACGCCCTCGTTCTCCTCGAGAGCGTCGAGCATGCCGGCCACGCGGCGGATCTGCTCGCTGGAATTGTCGGAATAACGATCGACGAAACAGTTGGGGAGACGATGGCCGACGATATCGAGGCAGGGCTCCCAGAGGAGTTCTTTCTTCATGATGTAGCGAAGCCGCATCTGGGTAGGCTTCTGGATCACGATGCAGGGAAGGATGGTGTCGGCAACGCTGGAGTGCCGAATGAAGAGCAGCATCGGACCCGACCCGAGTTCCTCGGGCGCTTCCAGTTCGATGCGCGCCCCGTGGATCCACTCGATGCCCTTCCAGTGCGCCGCGGTCCAAGCCAGTTGAAGGCGGAGGTGCCAATCCCGATAGGTCGAAGCGGACACCCCGGGCAGAAAACCCGCGAGCCACAGCACGAGGGCCGTGGAAATACCGAAAACCTCGCACCAGAGGAGCCACGGAAGGTGGATCACGAAGCGCGCCCGGGGCCAGCCGGATCGGCCTCCCATCGCGTCGGACCCGGCGGCGATCGCCAACGCCAAGGGGAAAAGCCCGTGGATGAGGACCCACGCAACGAGGACCGCGGGGATCGACACCACGCGTCGCCCCAGGGCCGCGAGGCCCGGACGGTCCCCGGGGATTTCGGATCCATCCCTGTTGGTCGGCTCGCTCATGGGACTCGCTTCCTACTTCGGGCATCGACGATCGCTCAAAGCGCGGCAAGCCTAGCAGGCACTCTCCCTTGTCCCGATCGGGGCGGGCGATTAACCTGAACCGCGACGCCCCACTCCCCTCGAACGCCGTGTCACGACGTGCGAGAAAATCCTCCCGAGGTTTCCTTGACGATCCCCCCGCGCACCCCCGTTGTCGTCGGCGTCGGAACCGTGCTCCAGCGCGAGGACGACCCGGCCCGTGCTCTCGAACCGTGCGCACTCATGGCGGAAGCCCTGAACCGGGCGGCCGACGATGCCGGCTCGCGGGGCCTGCTCGAGAACGCCGACAAGATCGCCGTGCCCCGCGGTTTCTGGAAATACCCCGATCCCGCTCGCCTGGTGGCCTCGGCCCTCGGAGCCGATCGCGCGCAGACCGAGGTCACCGAAATCGGAATCCTTCAAACGACTGCCCTGGCCCGGGCGGCACGCGACATCGCCGAAGGCCACTGCGACATCGTGCTGGTCGCCGGGGGCGAAGCCCGGGACCGCGCTCGTCGGTTCGCTACCGCGGGAGAGCCGGAAGCACTCTCCAGCCAACCCGAAGACACCGCCCCGGACGAGGTCCTGCAACCTTCCGGCGACATTCTTTCGCCCTTCGAGATCGGCGCGGGACTCCTCATGCCCGTGGGCGCCTACGCGATGATGGACAATGCCCTGCGAGCCCACGAAGGCCAGGACCTCGATGCCCATCGCGACGACGTGGCCCAGGTCTGGTCGGAACTGAGCCGAGCCGCCGTGGAGAACGCCGACGCCTGGCGCCCCGAATACGTAGCCCCCAAGACCATCCGGGACCCCAGCCCGCAGAACCCCATGATGAACTTCCCCTACACCCGGCTCCATAATTCGAACTGGAACGTCGACCAGGCGTCGGGAATCGTGTTCTGCTCGGCCCAGACCGCGGAGCGCCTCGGAATCCCGCGTGAGCGCTGGGTCTTTCCCCTCTCGGTGGCCGAGTCCAACCACATGACGTTCCTGACCGAGCGCCGCACCCTGCACCGGAGCCCGGGCTTTGCCTACGCCGCCGAGCGGGCTCTCTCCCGCGCCGCCGTCTCGGCGGAAGAGATTGCGCACCTCGAACTCTACAGTTGTTTCCCCTCGGCGATACGAATCCAGCAGCGCGAAATCGGCCTCGACCCCGCGGCGCCGGCGACGGTCACCGGCGGAATGCCCTTTGCCGGGGGCCCGTTGAACAACTTTGTCCTCCAGGCCCTGGCCCAGATGGTGCGGGTTCTTCGCGACGATCCCGGATCCCTCGGCATGGTGAACGCCGTATCGGGACTGATGACGAAACAGGGCGTATCGCTGTGGTCCACCGAGCCCCGGGACCCGGGTTTTCTCTACGAGGACGTGAGCGAAGCAACGGCCGCCGCCATCGAACCCGTCGTTGTCGACGGCGACCTTCCGTCGCAAGCCCGAATCGCCAGCTACACGGTGAGCTACGTGGGCGACACGCCTCACACGGCGATCCTGCTCTGCGATCGAGACGATGGTTCGCGCAGTCTCCGGGCCTGCCCGGACCCGAGCCTCGCCCTCCAGTTGACACTCGAAGAAGGCTGCGGGCGGGAAATCCGCTTTCTCGGGACCGACCGCGCCGAACTCCTCTAAGACCACTCGAAGGACACCCCATGGATTTCGAATGGCACTCCGAGCACGAATCCTTCCGCGACGAACTGCGGGCCTTCATCCAGGAATGGCGAACTCCCGAACTCCTGCAGGAATACGCGGAGACCTACGGAGGTTCGGGAGATCGAATTCGCCGTTTCCACGAAGCCATCGGCGAAAAAGGCTGGATGCGCATGTGCTGGCCCAAGGAGGTGGGCGGCGACGGACGCAGCATGCTCTTTCACTTCATCTTCGTGGAAGAAATGGAGTACTGGGGAATGCCCTACGGCAACCTGACCTTCACTTCCGTGGCGCCCACCCTGGCCCAATTCGGAACCGAGGCTCAAAAGCAGGCGTACCTTCCGGGCATCTACCGCGGCGAATTGACCTTCGCCCTGGGCTATAGCGAGCCCAACGCCGGTACCGATCTCGCTTCCCTCCGCACGAGCGCCACGCGAGAGGGCGACTCCTGGGTGATCCATGGACAGAAGACATGGACTTCGCTCGCCGATGTTTCCACGCATATCTGGCTCGCCGTTCGAACCAACCCCGACGCTCCGAAACATGCCGGGATTTCCATCGTCATCGTGCCGACGGACACCGCCGGGATCACGATCCGACCGCTACACACGATGTACGGCGGCCATACGAACGAAACCTTCTACGACGGGGTTCGGGTCCCCGTCGAAAACACCGTCGGCGAGGTCAACGGCGGCTGGCCCATCATCATGCACGCGCTCAATCACGAGCGCGTGGCCCTCGCCGCCACCGGGGCCATGGCCCGCCTCTACGACGGGCTCGTCGAACACCTCCGGGAACACGAACCCTCGAAACTCGCCGACCCGGTGGTCCGCCACCGACTGGCCGAACTCTGGCTTCGACTCCGCGAGCACCGGGCTCTCGCGATGCAGAATGCCTGGCTGATCTCGAAGGGAGAGACGCCGGTCTCCGAGGCCTCCATGGCGAAGGTATCGGGCACGGAGTTGCGCGCCGAATTGGCCAACGCGGCCATGGACCTACTCGGTCGAACCGGTGGACTCGCGGCGAGTTCGGGCGACCGTGCGCCCTTTGAAGGCCGTGCCGAATTCAATTTCCGCCTTTCCCCGATTTTTCGATTCGGCGGGGGCACGAACGAAGTCATGAGAGACATCATCGCGGCGGCCGGCCTCGGCCTACCGCGCTAGGCGGGAGAGTTCAGTCTTGAACCCGGAACTCGACGAAACCCAAAAACTGATGCAGGAAACCGTCCAGGCGTACCTCGAAAAGGAGGTGCCCCTGGATCGCGTCCGCAACCTCGAGAGCCAGGGCGAGATGGATCGGGCACTCTGGAGCGACGTCTGCAAACAGGGGTGGCTGGCCCTGCCCTTCGATGAAGGACTGGGGGGCGGAGGCGGCTCCCTGGTGGACGCCGGCCTGCTCGTCGAGGCCTTCGCCCGCCGGGCGGCCCTGGTGCCCCTCCTCGAAACCCTCGTCGCCGGGCTGGCCCTTCAGCGCTCGGCACCGTGGGTGATGGCCGCGTCGGTCCTCGACGACGTCTTCGGCGGTCGCTGCATCCCGGTCCCCGCCGTGTGCGAACCCCATCGGCGCTTTGACGAAACCCACCTCGAAGCTTCCGATGGACGACTGACCGGCACCAAGGCCTTCGTCGACTACGGAGCCCTTGCGACCCACCACCTGGTGTCGGCGTGCGACGCGAAGGGTCCCGCGCTCTACTGGGTCGAAGCGGACGCTTCCTGCGTCGAAGCCGAACCACTGCAATCGATCGGTCGCAGTCCACTCGTCCGGGTGCACTACGACGGCGCCCGGGGCGAACGCGTGGCCGACGAAAGCGGCGTGCAAGCCCTGATTCTCACCGGCCAGGCCCTCTGCGCCGTGCAGTGCGTCGGCTCGATGCAGGAATCGCTCGATCAGACCGTGGCCTACGCGCAGGTCCGCGAGCAGTTCGGAAAACCCATTGGAAGCTTCCAGGCCGTTCGACACCATGCCGCCAACATGGCGATGCGCGTGGCCAGCACGCGCTGGCTCGCCTACGAAGCCCTGTCGGCGCTTTCCGCCGGACGCGCCGACGCCGCGACCATCGCCCTGGCCAAGGCTTCGGCCTCCCGGGCGGCCCCCGAAGTCACCCTGATGGCTCACCAGATCTTCGGCGGGAACGGGGTCATCGAGGAAAACGACCTCTACTTCTTCACGCTTCGAGGCAAGGAATCCTCGCTAGCGTGGGGAAGCGCCGAAGAATGCCTCGCCGCAGCCGCGGCGTCCGTCGATCAACCCATCGAGTGGCTCTGAACCGACCACCCGATCCTCGAACACTGGAGATTCCCATGGAATTCAACCTTGCCGACCTTTTCGAGAACGCCGTCGACAATTTCGGTGACAAGGAATGCCTGGTCGCCAATGGCCAGCGTCGCACCTACGCCCAGATCGAGGAAAACGCCAATCGGCTGGCGCACGAGCTCGCGGCGCGCGGGATCGGCCCCGGCGACCGCGTCGGCATCTACGGCCTCAACAGTGTCCAGTGGGTCGAAACCCTCTGGGCGGTCTTCAAGCTGCGCGGGGTGTGGATCAACATCAACTACCGCTACGTCGAAGACGAACTCCGGTACGTCTTCGACAACGCCGACCTGAAGGCTCTCGTCTTCGACCGCCAGTACGCGCCCCGGGTTGCGGCCGTCCGCGACTGCATGCCCGCTTCTTCCCATCTCGTATGCATCGAGGACCAGAGCGGCGCCGAAATCGCGGGACTCGACGCCCAGGGATACGACGAAGCGTTAGCGGCGGGCTCGCCGGAGCGCGATTTTGGTCCGCGCTCGGCGGACGACCACTACATCCTCTACACCGGGGGCACCACGGGCATGCCCAAGGGCGTGGTCTGGCGCCACGAAGATGTCTTCTTTGCCCTCGGCGGCGGCATCGACACCCAGTCCGGATGGAAGGCCGAGAAGCCGGAAGACATGGTGGCCCGGGGAGAGGCCCCGGGACCCAGCATCTACTTCTCGATCGCGCCCCTCATGCACGGTGCCACGCAGTGGTCGGTCATGAGCCGGAGCCTGGTGGGGCACAAGAACATCCTGATCGCGAAGTTCGATCCGGCGGAAGTCTGGCGCCTCGTGGAAGAAGAAGATGTCCAGGGCCTCATGATCACCGGCGATGCCATGGGCCGTCCCCTCGTCGAAGCCCTCGACGGCGAGAGCGCGAAGGCCAACCTGGAGAAACTCTTCCTCGTGGTCAGCACTGCCGCCGTCTTCTCTCCCACGGTCAAAGACGACTTCTTCCGTCACTTCCCCAACCTGCTCATCGTCGACGGTGTCGGTGCTTCCGAGGCCGGCAACAATGGAACCCTGCTCTGCACCAAGGGACAGACCACCATGGTGGGAGGCGGACCCACGTTCAAGCCGGGCGAGGGGACCGTCGTACTCAACGACGCCATGGAACCCCTGGCACCGGGCTCGGGCGAGATCGGAAAGATCGCCCGCTCCGGCCACATCCCCCTCGAGTACTACAAGGATCCGGTCAAGAGCGCCGAAGTCTTCTTTACCGCACCGGACGGCACGCGCTACTCGATGCCCGGAGACTTTGCCCAGGTGGAGGAAGACGGCTCGATCACGCTGCTGGGCCGCGGCTCGGTCTGCATCAATTCCGGCGGCGAAAAGATCTACCCGGAAGAAGTGGAGCAGGCCATCAAGTCCCACCCGGACGCTTTCGACGCCGTGGTCGTCGGCGTGGAAGACGAGCGCTGGGGCAGCCGCGTCGCCGCGGTCGTCGAACCGCGCCCCGACAGCTCCCTCACTCTCGAGAGCCTCCAGGACCACTGTCGCAGCCACATCGCCGGTTACAAGGTGCCCCGTCAACTCGAGATCGTGGACAAGATCGTTCGCTCGCCGGCAGGCAAACCCGACTACCGCTGGGCGAAAGAAGTCGCCAGCGCCGGCTAGAGGCCAAGGAGAAACCCGAATGGCATCCACCGACGCCCACCTTCGCGTCGAACGTGACGACGGGATCCTCACCCTCGTCATGAATCGACCCGAGGCCCGCAATGCGCTGAGTCCCGAGATGCTCGTGCGCCTGGCCGAGGCATGGTACGAGTTTCGCGACACCCGGGACCTTCGGGTCGCAATCCTCACGGGCCAGGGCGAGCGCGACTTCTGCGCCGGCGGCGACCTCGCCCTCACGATGCCGCTGATGACCGGGGCTCGGCAGCCCGAGGACGAGTGGGACGAGCGCCTGCTCTCGAACCTGGCGCAATTTACCGACGCCATCTTGCGGGGGTTCTCGATCTACAAGCCCATCATCGCCGCGGTCAATGGCATCGCACTCGGGGGCGGCACCGAGATGACCAACGCCTGCGACCTTCGGATCGCCAGCGAACACGCAACCTTCGGCACCCCGGAGGCCAAGGTGGGACTCCTTCCCGGCGGCGGATCGATCAGCCGCCTGCCTCGCCAGATCCCCTACGCCAAGGCCATGGAGATGCTGCTGGTGGGCGGGACCTTCAGCGCCGGCGAAGCCCTCGAAATGGGACTCCTGAACGCAGTGGTTCCGAAACAGGACCTCCTGCCGAAGGCCCGCGATTTCGCCCACCGTCTCGCCGAGAACGGCCCCCTCGCCGTAGCGAAAATCAAGGAAGGCGTGCTTCGATCCAGCGGCCTTTCGATGAAGGAGGCCCTCGCCATCGAGGACGAAGTCTCGGCGGCGGTGATGACATCCAATGACGCGCGGGAAGGACCGCGGGCCTTCAAGGAAAAGCGAAAGCCGAATTTTACCGGCGAATAGGTTCGCCCCGTTCTCGAATCAATCCTGTCGCAAGCTCACCTTGAAATTTCCCCGGCTCTCGTCCATCTCGAGGTCAATCAACTTTCGCTTTTCGGCTTCGCGCAGCAACTCGCCGAAGCTTCGGAAACCCGCATAGAGTTCGTTGAACTCCGGGTGCACGCGACGGATTGTCTGCTTCACCATCGAGCCCCAGATCGAATCGTAGTCCCGGTCGAGGGAGCGCACGATGCTCACCAGTTGATCCACGGCCCGCTCGGCCTTGTCCTGGTCGGAATCGGCCTTCTTTCGGCGCTTGGGAGCCTCCTCGCGCAGCAGGTCGTCGTAGAAGATGAACTCGTCGCAGTTCGCGACGAGCAACTTCGACGTGGAGTTCTTGACCCCGCACCCGATCACCCGCTTGTCGTTCTCCTTCAACTTGGATGCCAGGGGCGAGAAATCGCTGTCGCCGGTGAGCAGGGCAAATAGATCGATATGCGACTTCGAGTAACACAGGTCCACGGCGTCGACGACCATGTGAATGTCCGCGCTGTTCTTCCCGCTCATTTTCGAGCGCGGGATGTCGATCAACTCGATCCCCAGGCCGTGGAACTCTCGAACGGCCTTCGCATGGT
Organism: Myxococcota bacterium; assembly: GCA_036228265.1. Lineage (GTDB taxonomy): Bacteria > Myxococcota_A > UBA9160 > UBA9160 > UBA4427 > CAJXIC01. The sequence goes on from JAZAOF010000180.1 coordinate 8,687, forward strand.
TGCTCCAGTCGCAGTACGCCCGCTTGTAGACGAGTCTCCCCTTTTCGAGCAGTCGCTTCAGAATGAGGTCGATCTTCAGCGTTCCCGCCTTCATATCCCGGACCCCAAGTTCGAGGTTCTCGTAATCTACGAAGGCGGCAATGAGCGGTTCGTCGGACATATCGGGTCCTCCGTTGGGAAATTTCAATCCGGACAAGCGGCGGTTGCGGGCACACGCCCGGACGGCCCCTAGGTGATCACCATCCCGCCATCGACGGGGATGACCACTCCATTGACGTACGCCCCCGCGCGGGAAGCCAGGTAGATGGCCACGCCCGCCATGTCGTCGGGGTGGCCGATACGGCCGAGGGGATTGGACGCCGCGATCTGGTCTCCGAAACTTTCGAGGGTCTTCGCCATCATCTTGCTCTGAAAAGGCCCCGGTGCCACTGCGTTGACCGTGATCTTGGGAGCCAGTTTCAACGCCAATACCCTTGAAAGTTGATGGACGGCGGCCTTGCTCGCGGAATAGGAGAAGGTGTCGAGAGCCGGGACGTGGATGCCGTCCACGGAGCCGATGTTGATGACCCGGGCCGGATCTTCGGGAGTGGCCGCGGCCTCGAGAAGGGGGCGAAGGGCTCGCGTCAGGTGAAAAACGCTCTTCACGTTCAACGCGACCACCTTGTCCCACGCCGCGTCGGGAAAGTCGTCGAGGGGGGCCGCCCAGTTCGCCCCGGCATTGTTGACCAGGATGTGCAGCGCGCCCTCCCGATCCGCCACCTCGGACGCCAATCGATCGCACTCGGCCTGGGTCGACAGGTCCGCCGCAATCCCGAAGCAGGTCCCCTCCTTGGAGAGATCCGCCGCCACCTCGGCGCACACTTCGGGCTTTCGCGAAGCCACGTAGACCCGTGCCCCCGCCTGGACGAAGCCCCGGGCGATCATCAAGCCGATCCCCCGCGTGCCGCCCGTCACGACCGCTGTCTTGCCTTCGATCGAGAACAGGTCTTTCACGTCGATTCCCTCTCCGCCCCGGCCTGGGCCACGCGGATCCTGTTGGAGGGGATCCCGGTCGGGACGCGGCGGAGTATATCGCGTTGGAGGGACTCACCGGGACGGAGGCGTTTGCCGAGTCGTCCAGCGACGCGCAGCGCCCTCCCGTTGACGAGAAGCCGTGCGGGCATCACCGCGACCGTGGTGGGAGTGCGCGAGCCGGAGCCCGGCTCTTCGGAATGGCGGATCGCGGATTGAGCGACCCCGCGGCTCGCACACCCGCGATCCCAGCCCTGCGCTGCGCTACCCCAAAAACCGAGCGACCCGGGGCACCGTGCGGCACCCCGGGTCGTCCCTGGGCCGGGGATATTTGAGCTATGTGAACAGTAAGTGCCCGAGTCCCGGCCGGGGTGACGCACAAAAAACCGCCCGGCGAAAAAAAACGGGGCAACCGAAGATCGCGTTCGCGGATGGGCACCC
>JAZAOF010000181.1:0-7409 GCA_036228265.1 Myxococcota bacterium
GGATCTTTCGAGGCCGTAAATGCGACGGTTGCGGCCGCCCAGTTGCGTTCCCAGGGGTTTGTCGGTTTCAAGGTCAAGGAAAAGCCGAAGGGCATCTCCGAGACGCTCACGTTCTTGCAGCCCGCGGTGAAAACCAATGACCTCGTGGTGTTCACCCGCCAGTTTGCGGTCATGATCGACGCGGGGCTTCCGTTGGTGACGGCTCTTGGGATCCTGGGAGAGCAGCAGGCGAATCCGACATTTCAAAGGGTGCTCCGAGAAGTCAAGGCGGACGTCGAAGGGGGGGCGACATTTGCGGATTCGTTGCGGCGGCATCCGAAGCCCTTCAGCGATCTGTACGTGAATCTCGTGGCTTCGGGCGAAGTCGGGGGGATCCTCGACACCATCCTCAATCGCCTTGCGGTTCAATTGGAAAAAGCGGAAAAGCTGGCTCGGCAACTTCGAAGCGCGATGGTCTACCCGACGACGGTCAGTGCGATCGCGGTGGTCGTGATCGTGTTGCTTCTCGTCAAGGTAATTCCGGTTTTTGAGAAGATGTTTGCGGACTTTGGGGGAACCCTTCCTGCTCCGACCCAGATCGTTCTCGACCTGAGCGATTTCATGCAGGCCAATATTCTCTGGATGACCGCAGCCCTGGGACTCGTCGTGGTGACGGTCCAGCAGGCTCGGGCACGAAGTTTTCAGATTCGTTACCGGATCGACCAGCTTCTGCTTCGGCTTCCGCTGTTCGGAACCCTGATCAAGAAGGTGGCCGTTGCCCGCTTTACCCGGACCCTGGGGACTCTCGTGGCAAGCGGCGTTCCAATTCTCGATTCCCTCGACATTGTTGCGAGCACGGCGGGGAACCTGGTCATCGAAGAAGAGATCTTGAAAGCCCGGGAGTCGATTTCCGAGGGCAAGACGATTGCAGAACCTCTTCTGGATTCGAAGGTATTCCCGGAGATGATGGTTCAGATGGTGGCCGTCGGCGAGGAGACGGGCTCCATGGAAACGATGCTGACCAAGGTCGCGGATTTCTACGATGACCAGGTCGATGCAGCGGTGGCGGGTCTCACCTCGATGCTCGAACCGGTCATGCTGGTCTTCATGGGAGGGTCGGTCGGGGCAATTCTGATCGCCATGTATCTGCCGATCTTCACGATCGCCGACGCGATCAACTGAACGCGAGAGCGAATCGATCAGTCGCGGATTTCGAATTCCTTGATCTTGTAGAGCAGGGAGCGGGGACTGATTGAGAGTCGCCGTGCCGCGTGGGTTCGGTTGCCCTGGGTCGCGGCGAGAGCCCTCTGGATGGCCGAGCGTTCGGCCGCGCGTCGGGCGTGTCGCAGGCTTAGCGGACGTTCTTCGGACAGCGGTTCCACGAGAAGGTCCTGAAGTCTTCCCGCGTCGATAGAGTCACCGAGGGGTTGGTAACACGCCGTCTCCATGACGTTTTTGAGCTCACGGACATTTCCTGGCCAGGCATACCCCACGAGCCGGTCGAGTGCGTCGTCCCGAAGGGGGAGGGGGGGGCGACCGAGTCGAGTGCAGGCACGCGTGACGAAGTGGTTCGCGAGTAGAGGAACGTCCTCCGGTCGTTTTCGGAGTGGCGGGACCTCAAGAGAGTTCGAGTGGAGGAGCGAGAAGAGCCCCTCGTCGAAGCGTTTTTCCTGGACATCGGATTCGAGCGATTGATTGCTGGAGGCGAGCAGCCGAATTCCGAACGCGGCGCCTCGTGGGTCCAGGAGAAGGGAGGCGGCAAGACTTTCCTGGAGAGCCAGGGGAAGCGAGGCGATGCCGTCGATGAAGAGGGTACCCGGCCGGGTGTCTTCAAGAAGCCCCCGTCGCGGCCGTCTCGGGTGGCGATTCGCCTGGCGATGGCGTCCGAGGAGTTCCGTTTCGATTTTCTCGGTCGAGCCGGTGGAAGCCGCAAGGAGCGTGAAGGGCGCGTTGCGCTGGGCGGACTGCGCGTGGAGGGCTCGCGCGATCACTTCCTTCCCGGTTCCCGGTTCTCCGGTGATCAGCACCGCGGTGTCGAGGGTTGCGACCTGCTCGACCTTCTCGAGCAACCGGATCATGGCTTCGGATGCGCCGAAGACCGGGCAGTCCCCGATCGCCCGTTGGTTTTCCCGATCGAGGAGCGATTCACAGCGCCTCGCCCGGTGAAGTGCATCGGCCCTTCGGGCCAGTAGTTCGACTTCTTCCCGGCGAAGGGGCGGGTCGATGGCCGCGAAACATCCGTACTTCAGCGCCCGACGGGCGGTCTCCTCGCGGGGGCCTACGAGAGCTACGGCGACCTGGGGATAGAAGCCCTCCAGTCGACCGAGGGACTCCTCCAGCCCTTTCTCCTCGGTCGGATTTTCCAGGAGCGCGAGGACGGGCACGGGGCCTGCGAGATTTTCGGGGAGCAGTCGATCCAGATCCGACGCAGTCCGCACGCTGAATCCGGCCGACTGGAGGTCGATCTGGATCTTGTCGCGGAGTGCCGGGTCGCGAAGGGCAATGAGGATCAATTGGCTCATGTAGAGCACGGGCTCCCTGGAGGGATGCATCGGCACACGGAGGCCGGATCTTGAGGTCTTTCCGGTCGAGGCCATTTTCGGGGCGCTTGGGCCTCCTGGGGCGGTTCAGGAGATCTCAAGTCCCCTAAACCCGCGGCCGATACGGTCCTTGACTACAAGCGCAACCGGCTTTCGAACCACCGGGCGCGGGGGGGGAATCGAGACATGCAGGCCAACAACGTCCGGAAGTACCGGGAGACGCTCATGATGAGCAAGACCGAGCTGGCGCGAAAGGCCGGCCTCTCGACTCTGACGATCGATCGAGTCGAGTCGGGACGCCCGTGCCGTTTGGAAACGAAACGCCGCTTGCTGATGGCGCTTGGGCTTCCGATGACCGAACGACGCGAACTCTTTGATGCCATCGCACCGCCGATGGCCCCGCAAGTCCGAGAGGACGTGGGAGTTCGTTTCGAAGACGCATCGAGTTTCTAGCACGGGCGGAGTGATGAGCGGATGAAATTTTCAAATCTGAGGCTGGGCAGTTCCTCGATGGTGGGCCTCGACATTGGCTCGTCCTCGGTGAAGGCGGTCGAAATCGTCGGCCGAGGTCGGGAGCGGGGTTTTGAACTCAAGGGCCTCGGCATCGCGGCGTTGCCCCCGGAAGCCATCGTCCAGGGCGCCTTTTTGGACTCTGCGGCCATCGTGTCCGCAATTCGAGAGGCCGTCCAGGAAGCGGGGACTCGGAATCGCAACGTAGCCGTTGGGGTCTCGGGGCATTCGGTCATCGTGAAGAAGGTCAGCCTCGCCCGCCAGACGAGATCCGAACTCGAAGACGCGATTCAGTGGGAAGCGGAGCAGTACATTCCCTTCGACGTCAACGAAGTCCATCTCGACTTTCAGATCCTGGATTCGTCCAGCGAGAGCGACCAGATGGACGTTTTGCTCGTTGCGGCCAAGAAGGATCTCGTCGATGACTACGTGCAGGTCATCGCCGAGGCCGGCCTGAAGGCCACGTGCGTCGATGTGGCCGGGTTCGCCGTCGAAAATACATTCGAGGCCAACTACGACGTCGCAGACGACGAGAGCATCGCCCTGGTCAATATCGGGGCGCAAGTCGTGAACATCAACGTGATTCAGCGGCGAGTTCCCGCCTTCACACGAGACATCACGGTCGGCGGAAATCAGTACACGGAAGAGATTCAGCGCGCTCTATCCCTTGGATTTTCCGATGCAGAGCGGGTCAAACTCGGAGAGTCGGAGGAAGCCGGAACGCGCGAGGTCGTTCCCCAGGAAATCGATCAGGCCGTTCGCCAGGTGACCCAGCAGGTCGTCGATGAGATCGGTCGGTCCCTCGATTTTTTCGCGGCTACCTCGATGGATAGCCAGATCGAGCGGATCGTCTTGTGCGGTGGTGGGGCCAAGGTGCCTGGCCTCGATGAGGCATTTTCTGCACGCACCGGACTCGAGGTGGAACGGTTGGACCCCCTGGCCCGGATGCTGCCCCAGGACCGCTTTGACACCGCCTATCTCGAGGAGGTCGGGCCGACGCTTGGGGTCGGTGTGGGACTTGCTCTGCGAAGGCTGAGCTACTGATGATCGAAGTCAACCTGCTACCGCACCGGGAGGCTCGACGCCTGGCCGAAGTGCGACGACTGGGTCTGATTCTTGCGGCGAGTATTGGGCTCGCGCTTGTCGGGGTGGGTTTCGTTCATTCGAACATGGCCCGGCAGTCCGAGTTGGCAACGGCTTCGGTTCGGCAGCTCGAAGCGGATCTCGACCGTTTCAAGCCCCAGCAGGAAAAGGTGGCCGAGTTCAAGTTGAAGAAACGTGCTCTCGAGGAAAAGCTCGATGCGATCCGGGCCCTGGAACTGGCCCGCCAGGGGCCGTTGCGACTTCTCGGAGAAATCGGCAAACAGACCCCGGATCGATTGTGGCTGACACAACTCAACGCGAGTGGGGGCGAGGTCGTGCTCGGCGGTGCGAGCCTCGATACCAGCGTCGTCGCAGACTTTCTGCGCAATCTCAACGATTCTTCCTATTTCACTGAAGTCGATCTCAACCGGACCGCGAGAGAGCGCGAATTCCGCGGGGTCAAGTTGGTCAACTTCACCATCAAGGTACGTTTCGTCGAGGCCCCGGAAGCTGCCATGGAAGGCGGTGTCTGAAGTGGCGTTTTTTGGAATCGAAGCCGGCCCCGTTGCCGGACGCTTGATGGCCTTGCCCGACTTTGTTCGGTTCATGGGAATCGCGCTGGTTCTTGTGGGGATCGCTGGCGGCTACTACGGGTTCTGGTACTCGGAAGCGCGGGCCGAAGTCGATGCGATGAACGAGCGTGGCCGGGAACTCCAGAGGCAGCTGGCCAACGTACGCGTCGTGACAAAGAACCTGGCAGAGTTTGAGCGAGAAGTCGCGGCTCTCGAATCGGAATTCAAGTCCGCGTTGTCCCAGCTTCCCAATCGAAAACAGTTCGAAGATCTGCTCCAGGACATCACGACCGCAGGAAAGAAGGTGGGCGTCCAGATCAAGTCGATCGAGCGTCTCTCCGAAGTCCAGAAGGATTTCTACGCGGAAGTTCCGTTTCAGATCGAACTTGAAGGAAGCTACCACGGGCTGGCCATGTTCTTTGAACGTCTCGCGAAGCTTCCACGAATAGTCAACATGGGCACTCTGAAGATCGAAACTGTCGACGAGTCCGGCGATGGGGCGACTCTACGGGTTCGCGGCGAGGCCACCACCTACCGGTTCCTGGCCGGTTGAGGAGGGTGGGATGTCGAAGCCGTTGAGTCTTGAAGTCCGCATCCGGACCCGGACCTCCCGGTTGGGGAGCACGGTTGCCGGGCTCGCGTTTCTTGTTCTGAGCGGATCCGTGGGTTGTCAGGAGGAGGTCCAGGCGGGGCCGACCAAGGCGGATTTCGCGGCGGAGCGAACGCGCCTGGCGCGAGAGGCGGGACGGGGGCAGGTCGCGTCGTCGTCGTCGGAGTCCGTCACGACTTCTCCGGTCGTGGAGTTCCGGGCGCGAACGGGACTGGTCTACAGCGCCGAGGGTCGCCGAGATCCGTTTCGTTCGATGCTGTACGAAATCGAAGAGGTCAAGGACAAGCGAACGCGCGCTCCTCTGGAGCAGTTTGAATTGGGGCAGATCGTCCTCATGGGGGTGGTCTGGGAAGCCGAAGAGCCCCGTGCGCTCGTGACGGATCCCGAAGGCCGTTCTTTCGTGATTCGGTCGGGTTCGCGGATCGGTAAGAACGAGGGTCGCGTGATCCACATTGGCGACAACCTGGTCCGGGTCAAAGAGACTTACATGAACTACGCCGGCGAAGAGGCCCGGAAGGATGTCGAGCTTCGGATTCGAAGGAGCCAAGGAGGTTGAACTCGATGGATGGTTTCACGACCCGAAGATTGCTGGATGCGGCGAGCCTGCTGCTTTTCTCTTTTCTCCTTGCGTTGGGAGCGTCCGCGGGGGTCACCGAAACGGGGGGCGAAGATCCTCTCGGGGACTCCGGGCGGACTTTCGAGACGGCCCCGCAGACCCCTTCGGACCCGTGGACCCGGGAAGCACCGGCCCTGGAAAATGCCGAGACCTCGAAGCGCGTCGTCCCGAAAGCGAAACCGGCGAATCGGGTTTCAGGTATCGATGCGGTGGATGTGGGCGGCGGGGTCCTTGTTCGTGTTGAAGCCGATGGAAAGATCGGTCTGACGCGGACGCGGTCTCTAGAGGATCCGCCCCGCCTCGTCGTGGATCTCCCGGGGTTGAAAACCGATCCGGATCGAAGGGAAATTTCTCTCGATTCCGAGTGGGTCCGCTCGGTGACGCTGTCGAGCCTGCCCGGCCGACTCCGGTTGGAGTTGGAAGGATCGAGTGCGACCTCGGACTTCTCCGATCGTCGTCTTGTTCCCAGAGCGGATGGGCTGTGGGTAGCGATCGGGGATTCACCGAAACTCGAACAGGCCATGGATTCATACGGCGAGGTCTCGACGTCTTTGGCGACCGCCCTCTCAAGCCCCGTCGCTCCGGTTCCTGGCGAGTTGTCGGCGGGAGCCACTCTGCCGGATGAACAGGAAGCTGCGCCCGCAGCGAACCCGGAGTCGTCCGCGGAGGGCTCGGAACAGGCGGCCGAACCGCAGGGGACGGCCCTGACGGCGGAGGGGGGGCCCCCCGCGCAACCCGAGAGCACGCCGGAGTTGTCGCCCGCGTCGCCCCCGGTCGAAGTGGTCGGAGTCAAGTATTCGTCACAGCCGAATCGCGAAAGGATCGTGGTCCTGGCGCGTTCCCCGCTGACCTACGAAGTTCGCAAGCCGAACTCCGAAACCGTCGTGATCCGCCTGCCCGGGGCGGTGATCGACGCCGACGCAGAAGGTCGTATCGAGCCGCCGCCCGGTGGACCCATCGAGTTGGTGACTAGTTTTCAGCAGCCCGAGGTTTCTCCGAAGGAAGTGCGGATTGTGGTGAAGACCGACGCCGGGGTTTCTCCCGAACTCGCGTCGAAGGGGAGTCTCCTGTTTATCGATTTTCCGAAACAAGGTTCGGCTGCTCGGACTTCGAAAAAGGGCGACGCCGGGGAATCTTCCGAGGCCGCAGGCGGGCGTGCTTTTGTCGAGGAGATCGAGCCCATGCTCAATGGCTCGCAGGATTCTGAGCCCGGTTCGGTGCGCCGCGCCGACGCGGCTCTCGATAGCGAGTGGCAGCGCACGGCGAAGCAGCCCTTCGAGAAGCGATCTGCAACGGCAACGGTCCCGGCAGCACCGGCGAGCACGTCCGTTGCGCATCCTTCGGATCTTCTTCGCGAGGGGGGACTTTCCGAGGGGAAGGTCTACACCGGCCGCCGGATTTCTCTGGATTTCAAGGATGTCCCGGTCTCCGACGTTCTCCGCCTGGTGGCGGAAGTGAGCAATCTCAACGTGGTTGCAGGCGACGAGGTCAAGGGCAAG
>JAZAOF010000182.1:0-12555 GCA_036228265.1 Myxococcota bacterium
AAATCGACTGGGTCGCGCTGGCGCGAGGTTACGGGGTGCCCGCCGATCGCGTCGAGGACCTCCCGACCTTCGACCGGGTCCTCCACCGGGCCCTCTCCGAACCCGGCCCCTACCTGGTCGAAGCCGTACTCTGATCAGGGCGATTCGTTCGACGGGCCGGCTTCCTGCTTCGGCTCGACGGGATCGTCCTCGCCGCGCACGTACCCCAGGGCCTCCAGAAGCGCATCCATCTCGGGATCGGTGCGCAGGTCGCTGGGGCGCACCTCGGGAGCCGGTCTGCGCGCCACGAGGCGTTCGAGTCGTTCCCGCAGTGCCCGGGTCTGCTCCGGCTGCTCTTGGGCCAGGTTCACCTGCTCTTCCGGGTCGCTTCGAAGATCGTAGAGTTCCTCGTTTCCATCGACCGACACGACGTACTTGAAATCCTCGACGCGAATCGCCTGGCGGTCAAAGCGATTCGTCGCGAGCACGACTTCGCGATGCCCCGGTCCGACTTCGGCTTGGCTCCCGGAAATCAGCGGCCACAAGCTCTCGCCTTCCCACTGCGGAGACATGTCGAAGCCCAGGAAGTCGAAAAGGGTCGGGACGATATCGATCGTCTCCACGAGCATCGAGAGACGACGGGGCTCCACGGCCACTTCGGCCGGAAACTTCATGAGCAGCGGAACCCGCACCATGTCGTCGTACAGGGTTCGGTTGTGTCCAAAACGCGCGTGGCCAAAAAACGCGTCTCCATGATCCGAAGTCACCACGATGACCGCATTGTCGTAGAGGTCGTTCTCGCGGAGACCTTCAATGAGTCGACCGAAATATTCATCGACGTAGCGAAGATTGGCGCGGTAGCGAGCCTTGATGTGCTCGACCACCGAGGGCGTCGTCACTCCCGTCTCATTGGCCTCTAGAAATTTCTCGTGCAGCTGGTCCCAGTCAATATCGCCACAGGCGCACGGCGCCCCGTCGCATTCGCAAGCCCCGGGTTCCCGGGAAATCTCGGCCAGGTACCGGGGCGGAGCATCGTACGGCTTGTGGGGTTGGAGGTAATGAACATAGACGTAGGTATCCCCTCCCGGAAGGCGCGGCAGAAGTTCTGCAACCGCGGCGTCCAGGTCTTCGGGAAGAACGACCCCGAAACGAGAACTCTTCTCGACCCTCCGCCCGGGAGGCAACTCGTTCTCCGCGTAGAGCATTCGCGCATCGTCGTAGCCCCGATCGAGTTCCAACTGCGGCGCACCCGCGTGGGGGTTCGAAATCAGGGCCAGGCTCCGGTACCCCTGTTCTCCGAAGAGTTGCGCGATGGTCTTGAATTGCTCCGGGAGGACGTTCTTTCCGCTGGTTCGATGCGTCATGACACGCACGCCTGTCAGGAGACTGGCCGTCGACGGGGTCGTGGTCGCGGATTGGCTGTAGGCCTGCTCGAAAACCACGGCCTCTTTTGCAAATTGATCGAGATGGGGACTCGTTCCGGTGGGATCCCCGTACACGCCGAAAAACGAACTGGACGCCGCGTCCAGGACGATGACGAACACGTCCGGTCTCGAAACCGATACCGGGGCCTCTCCCGGCGTCGATTCGGTTCCACACCCCCACGCCAGCGCCACCGCGAGGGCCACAGCCCCTAGCGATCGGGCGCCTCGCCTAGTTTTTCGACCGGTCATGATTTTCCGATTCTCCCGATACGCCATAGCCGAGGCTCTCCAACATCTCGCGGTGCTCCTGGGAAGGCACGGGGGCCTCGTCGCGTTGAAACCCCAGGCCATCCAACTGCGCCAGGAACGCATCGAGTCGCTCCTGCATCCGCTGCGCCGAGTCCGGATCGCCCTCGGCGCGATCATGGACCTCACCCGGATCCCGAGCCAGGTCGTAGAGTTCGTGTCGGCCGTCCGAGGACCAGATAAACTTCGAATCCCCATCGCGCAAGGCTCTCAACTGCCGCTCGAAGGGCTCGATATCGAATCCGGGATGCTTGTCCACGAGGACTCTCAAGGTCTTCGTATTCGCCGCCGTGTACTCGCTGAGACGCGCTCGGCTTTCGCGGGGCCGCAACAGGCTCTGGGAAGACCGCTCGGACCCGCCTCCAGGGACCTCGATCGATGCCAACTCCAGGACTGTCGAGTAGAGATCCCGAGTCGCAACGGGACGCCTCTCGCGCCCGGGGGCGAAACGATCCGGAAACCGGATCACCAGGGGAACATTGGTCAGCGCTCCGTGGAGAGAGAACTGGTGATCGAGCATGTGCTTTTCGCCGAGAAGTTCTCCGTGGTCCGAGGTCAAGATCACGACGGTATTGTCGAGGTCTCCATGCGCTGCGAGCGAAGTGAGCAATTGCGCAAAGAGTCCGTCCAGTTCAAGCAGTGCCGCATCGTAGGTTCCCTGCATGACCCGGAGGTCCTCCGCCGAGAACTCCCGGAGTCCCGCCGTGAACTCCCACATCCCCGTCCAACTCCGGTCGACCTCGTAGGATCGCTCCACCTCGGCCGGCGTCATCACCTTCTCCCGAAAGTGCCGTTCCGGAACGAGCGGACGATGGGCCTCCATGTAGTTGAGAACCGCGAACCAGGGACGACTGGACTCGGATTGCGCAAGCCACCGTTCGAGCGCTCCGGCCACCAGGGAACCCGCAGCCTTGATGGCCCAGGGCCCCGGATTCCCCCGGGCCAGCCTCCGGTGCAGTTCACTGCTGCGATCTCCCTCGACCTTTCGCTCGACGATCAGTCGCGCGGCGACCCGGAACTCGTCGTCCCAGGGATGTTCGACGCGATCGAAGCCCTGTTGAAAATTTTCCTCCGCCGAGACACTGGGATTTGCGGACCAGAGATAGGTCCGATACCCGGCACGCTGAAGACCTTCCGCCACGGTGTCGAACGAGTCGTCCAGCCACCGGTGGGCGGCGTCGGTTCCGTGCTGGCTGGGAAGAAGCCCTGTGAACATGGACGCATGAGACGATTCCGTGGTGTTGGCGGCCGAGACCACGTTTTCGTATACCCGCGCATCGCGCGCCCAACGGTCGAGTTCCGGTGTCGTCTTCACGGAATGCCCGTAGAGGCTCATCCGGTCGGCGCGAACGGTATCCCAGACCACCCAGAGAATGTTGGGCCGCGGGTCCGCATCGCTCGCACCGCGGTCCGAATCACACCCGACCCATGCCAGGGCGGATGCAATCGCGACGGCCGCGAATCCGACCCCCCCACGCAAGGCGCCTCTCGTCCCCATCTGGAGAGAATAGCATGCGACTCTACTTCGAAGGGGCGGGCGACGTGTTTTCCGCGTGGCTTTCCAGGAGTTCGATGGCCCTCGAAAGCTCCACGTCCCAGGGCCGGCGCTGCAAGGCACGCTCCAGGTCGGCAATAGCGGCATCGGCATCTTCGCGGTCGAGACTCATTTGCGCCAGGACCACGTGCGCAGCAAAGAGATCGTCCCCCGCCTCCATGGAGCGACGCAACTCCGATTCGCCCCGATCGGGGGCGGGGGAAAGGCGAGCGTGGAGGTATCGACTCCAGGGACGCCCGGCAACGCCCTCCTCCTCGAGGATGCGACGGGCTTCCGCCTCCCGTCCGACCGAGGCCTCGATGGACGCGAGGTTCCACGCGACGTATTCCGTACTCCCGAAGGGGAGATGACGCAGAGTGCCCAGCACCCGGGCCACGGGCGCAAATTGCGGAGAGGGGGCCACGTAGAGCCCCATCACCAGCGGTGCAATCCAGAGCCACGCGGCAAAGATCCCCACCGCCCAGGGGAGCCCTCGGACGAGAAAACGCCGGGCCGTGCGAGGCGACCGGCCGGCGGAATCGGCAAGGAGCAGGCCGGCCACGCTCAGCACGAGAATCGGGACCAGCGGAAAATGCATCCGGCTCACGCCGAACGTAACCGCGTGAAGAACAACGTAGGCGGCGACCCATGCAAGGGCGAGCGACCGAAAGGCCGAAGTACCCAGAGCCGCGAGGGCCATGGGCCCGCCCACCAACGGCACGACGGAGGCCACCAGGACCCCCACCAGGAGACACCCCATGACCACGAGTGGGAGCGGTCCGTACCAACCCCGAAGCAGGTGCCGGGGGAGAAAAAAATCGGGAGACCAGAATGTCGCAATCTTCAAGGGCATCCGGGCGAGAAACGCCCCCGGGTGGGACGTGATCTCGGCCAGGGCCTGCTTCTGGAACCAGGCGCTTCCGTCGCAACCAAAACGCTCATGGATGCCCGCGGCCGCGAGCCGATGGGGCAGCCCGCTACGCCAGGCGTCGTCCGGCAGAAAACCCGCGACACGCGGGTCGAAACCCGTTTCCAGGGGCAACCCCACCCCCCAGAGACCGGGCACGCCCTCGGGAATTTCCGAACTGTTCCCGCTCCAGAGGTTAAAGGGCCCATTGAGATCGACCACGACGAGACAACCCGCCCGCAACGAGGCGGGGATCGACCAGGCCGAAACTCCGACCGCGGCGATGGCCGCGATCGCAGCCGCCCACTTCAAACCCCGGGCTGTGCGATTGCGGTAGAGAATCCAGAGAACAGAAACGCCCAGGAGAACCAGTCCCGTGGAACGCATGAGCGACGCCGCCAGGAGTGCCAGCGCTACCGGAACAACCGTCCGCCCTCCTCCCGACCGGTCCAACGCCAGCAAACGCTCGAAGGCCAGGAGAACGAAAAAGGTATAGGCGGTCTCGGCCCAGAGAAGATGGGCAAAGGCCACCTGGGTCGGGTAGAAGGCGACGAACGCACCCGCCCAGAAGCCAGCCCTGTAGCCCCACTCTCGGCAGCCAATCCGATACACGAGGATCGCTGTCCCGGTGGAAAGCAGCGCCTGCAGCAGGCGGATCCCCACTGGGTGCCCGCCGCCCAACCACAGGCCGAGCCCCATGAACCACTGGTAGCCGGGAGCCCTCCACAGGGTTGCGGTTTCACCGGTCGCCGTGAATTCCCGGGCAAACCGCAGAAACTGCCGCTCGTCGTACTGTGGTTCGAGGTCTCCAAAGAGCAGGGCGAGTCCCGCCTTGAGCAGCAACGAGAAAAACACCACCCCAAGAAACGCGGGAGTCACGAATCCCCTCCCCCGGCACACGCGTCAGTCGACATAGCCGAGTTCCTTCAGGCGTTGAAGTTGCTCGGGAGAAAGTTCGATCGACGGCGCCCGGACCTCGGGGTCCGGAGAGAGGAGTTGACCGGTTCTCCGGTGCAGCGCTCGCCGGGGCTCCAGTTCCGCTCTCCAGGCGGTCGCCGACTCCTCCAATTCGCGAAACTGGTCCTGCCGACTCTGGCGAAGGTTCCGGGTTTCTCCCGGATCCTGATCCAGGTCGAAAAGAAGGCCTCCTTCGTCCCCGAAGGCGGGGTCCCCCTCGATGTACTTGAGCGGACCGCGGACGGCCACGCGCCGCTCGGGGCGAGGCTCGCGGTGAGCCAGGCGCAAGATCGCGGGGTGAACCGTGCGATCGGCGGGAAGGGAAGACTCCCCGCGCAAGGCCGGCCCCAGGTCTACGCCGCGCGGTGCACCCGGAAAGTCGACTCCGACGAGACCCAGGATCGTGGGCATCAAGTCCAGGTGCCAGGTGGCCTCCTCGATCCCGCGGACTCCGCCCCCCCGGAGCAGGCGCGGGTAGGACAGAACCGCCGGTACGCGCAGCACTTCGTCGAAGGGAATGAAATCGTGCTGCGACGAACCGTGCTCAAGAAAAGCTTCACCGTGGTCGGCGGTCACCACGAGAAGCGTGTCCTCCCACTCGCCCAGGTTCTCGAGTACGGCGCGAATCTCCGCCAGTGCCCGGTCGATCTGTCGGATTCGCGTGTCATACCCCTCCCGGACAGCGGCGAGGTCTCCGGCCGCGTGATCGGGATCGAGCGTCTCGGTACTGAGAAAGTTATCGCCGCATCCGAGCAACTCGTCGTGCGTCTCGGACAACTGGTTGAAGAGAGTGCAGTGAGCGCGCACGAGCGAGGGGATCCCCTCCGGAGCCCGGCCCTCCTGGCGAAGCGCATGCGCGTGATCCCACCCCGCCCTCAGAGCGGAGATCTCGCCGGGCCCCAACCGACCCGCCCGGCCTCCCGATTCGCGAAAGGCCTCCCAGCCTCCATAGGGGTAGTGCGCCGCGTACGTGTGAATGAAAAGAAAGTACCGCTCGCCGCGGTGATCCCGGATCCAATCGATCACGCGGGAAAGAGCGCCATCGACCACCGCGATCCGCGGGAACTCCTCGTAGGTCGAGAAGCCCCGACCGAAGCCGTACCGGGACGAGACATACCCGCCTTCGTGGAACGCCGCTGTCTGGTAGCCCGCTTCGCGGAGGGTTTCGGCCAGGGTCGCGACGTTGGGGTTGAGTTCCGCCTCCTCGCGCCAGACCCCGTGCTCGATGGGATCGAGTCCCGTAAAGATGGACATATGGGACGGCAATGTGAAGGTCGAAGCCGCGTAGAAATTCTCGAGCGCGACGCCCTCCTCGGCCATCCTGGCCAACGCCGGAGTCGTTCCCGTCGCGCCGTACCCGGTCACGTGATCCGCTCGGACGGTATCCATGCTCACCAGGATGATCCGTTGCGGGCGCGGAACGGCCTCCGGTTCCCCTCCTCCGCAGCCCGCACCACCGAGAATCGCGGCGAGCGCCACGCCCAGGACCGAACCGACTCCCCCCCACGAGACCGCGCAATTTCCGTACTGTTTCATGGCCGGAACGGCTCCAGGTAGGTCCCTCGTTGCCACAATTCCATGGCGTCGGGCCAAAAATAGGGAATCGCCACCGCGAGATAGAGGAACGCGGCCACCGCGACCCCCGCCCACTCCAAGGGACGAATCGACCGCAAAACACGAACCGGGCTCACCACCGTGGACGCAGCAAAGACCATCGCCAGCGGCATCAACGGAAAGCGATAACGCGGGGAGGCATTGGCAACCAGGTGAATCCCGAAACTCACCCCCGCCAAGGCAAGCGCCAGGCTCCGCGCCCCGCCGCTGCGCGCCGCCACCCAGCCGGGCAGGGCCAGCAGGAGAATGATCGCCGTGCTCGCTGCGCCGACCAGGAGCAACACCCGAACGGTCTCGATGGAAATCGCCGGATACGCCCCGCGGCTGACCTTCTTGAACAAGTAGGAATCCGGGCTGCCGAGCAACGCGAAAGTCCGGGCGGACTTCTTGAAAATCCAGGCGGGCTGTTCCGAACGAATCAACGCCAGGCTCTGGTCCCGCGCATAGTCGGCCCGGGCCATCTCGTCCGGAATCGCGAAATAGGTATTTCGAAACCCTTCGAGCAGCCCTCCCTGGGGCCGCATCCAGTCGGGGTCCCCCATCGTATTTCCCGATCGGACGTTCAACCATCCCGCATTGGAAACCAGAACGAGACGGTCCAGGGCCACGTAATTTCGGAGCGTCCAAGGAAGAACGAGCATCGCGATCGTCAACCCCAGGAGCGCACCGTGGCGGAGCGCGCGGCCCCGGTGGAGGGGCTTCGACCGCAACCACCACCAGGCGACGCCGGAAACCGCCAGCGGAATGGCAATTTCCCGGGTGAGCGCCGCCAGTCCGAAAAGAACCCCGGCCCCCGCGGCCGTCCAAAGCCGAGCCTTGCGATCCCACGCCACCAATGCGAGAACCCCGCCCAGCAGCAACACGGTAAAGAGCGTCTCGGAAAACAAGTAGTGGGAAAAGACAACGAAATCGGGATAGACCGCCGCCGCGAACGCCGCGACGAGGCCCTCCCCGGGCCCAAGTAGCGCGCGCCCCAGAAAACCACAGAGCAAGACCAGCAGACCTCCGAGCCACACCTGCACCGCGATCACCGCGTGGAAAGCCGATTCCGGGTCGACGCCCAACGACTCGGGGTCGAGGAACAACGAGAGAAAGAACGGATATCCCGGAGGCCACTCCGCCAGAGACGCCCGCGGCGGGTACTCGTACCCGTTTCCCAACGCCAACTGGGCCGCCGTCTCGAGGTAGTAACCTTCGTCCCCGGTCACGAGGATCGGCCCACTCGCCTCCAGCGCAAAAAAGCGAATCCCCACCGACCCCAGTGCGATCGCCAGGACCGCGAGGCTAAAAAGGCCAGGGCGCAGACGCAAGGAGTTCAAACCGCGCTCCGCGCGCCGAACGTGCTGCCCTCGCGGGAAGGCCCCCACGAATCCCCTTTTTGACGAACTCTCACCGCACTCCCACCGGCCTGGAGAGACCCCGCACGGTCCCATGATATCGGAATCGAGGCTTTCCGCTGAAACCCGAGTCCTGCCGCCTGTTTCCGGCTACCCTCGTCCAACGGGGGCGAGGCCATGCAATCCGCGACAATCCCGGCGGCAAGGATCCTGGAAAACCGCCGAAAGGGAGGCCCGATCGCCACCCTGGAAGGACGGCGGGAATGAATCCCGGTTCCCGAACCGGTCTCGCACTCGGCCCCACCACCCCGGCCCACGCCGCGTTGTTCGCCTTCGCCGCGTGGGCGATCAGCGCCCTGCACTACGCGACCTTCTTCGAGTTCGAACGCCCGATCTATACCGACGTCCGCTATTTCCTCTACTTCGCCTGGCGCCTGGCCGAGGGCGACGTCGCCCACCTGGAACTCTTCGACAACAAGACCTTCCTCGCGAACTTTGCGGGAGCCGCGCTGTATCGACTCGGCGAAGGGCTTGGGCTGGACCCCCTGCATTTCATCCGGGCCACGATGCTCGCCCTGGCCTCGACCGGGGGGCTACTGGCCTACTGGGTCTTCCGGCGAATCGGCCACGGGAGCGTGGCCATGGGCTACCTGGGACTCCTGGCGCTATTGAGCTTTGGGATTCTCGGCGAACTCCCCGCCATCGGAAACTTCCCAAAACTCCTGATGGGCCTCTTCATCCCCGCCACCGCACTGGCCATCGCCCGCGGATACTGGCTCGCGGCGGGGGTTTTCGGGGCCCTCGCCTTCCTGGATTGGCAGGTCGGTGCCCTGGTGGGAGGCGCCGCCGTGGTCTGCGCACTCGTTTCCGGGGAAGGGCGCGCGCGAAACACCACCCGGGTGATCCTGGGCGGATTGCTGGGACTCGCGCCCTTTGTGTTCTACTCCGTGATCCACGGAGCCCTGGGAGCGGCCTTCGACCAGACCTTTGCCATGTCACTGGCTCGTGCGTCCGACAGCATCGATACGATGGGTTGGACGGCGCGCCTCGAGAGAATCGCCTGGACCGCGGGCCGAGCCGATCCCGAACAGCGCGCCCTGATGCTGATTTCCCTGATCGGGCTGCCCGTTTCATGGGCCTGGTGCTGGCGCGAGTGGGGAACTTCCACGGGACGCCTACTCCTGGTGCTGTGCCTGACGCACACAGGCCTCTTCGTATTCAGCCTGACCGACTTCCAGCGATTCGGCGATTTCTACGTGCTGATGTTGACCAGCGCCTTCTGGCTGGGAATCACCTGGGCCGGAGCCCTGGGATGGGCGACGCGCTGGGCGGGAGCCGACCCCCGAAAGCACCGCGCCGCGGTTATCGCGACACTCGTGCTCGCCACCCTCGCGGCGCGCCCCTTTACCTTCCGACCACCGATCAACCTCTGGACGAAACACGTGCCCCAATCGGTAACCCTCGGCGACCAACGAGAAGTGGCAACGGCCCTGCGCCAGCGTATCGACGACGGAACCTTCGTGGCCCTCGCTTCCTCCGAAATTCTTTTCCTGATGCGGCACAAGAACCCGCTCCCCATCATCTACTTGAATGTTCCAAGCCACCTCTACAACGCGCTCCCCGGCGAGGAGAACCCTTCCGAAACCGCTGGACGACTGATCGAGAGCACCGATCCGGATTTTTTCGTCTACCCTCTGCGCCACCCCCTCCCCCCGCGACTGCAACAGAACTACACCTTGACCCCCTTGGAACAGGAACCCGGCGGCTACCGTGTTCAAGTCTACGAGCGAAACTAGGGCCCGCTTCACGCTTTTACTTGCGGCTGGAGGACTCCTGGCCGGGGCCTGCTCATTGTCCGACGATCCGCCCCGACCGGACATCCTGCTCATCACCGTGGACACACTCCGAGCCGATGCCCTCGGGGCCTACGGAGCGGACGAAGCCCGAACCCCCCGCATCGACCAACTGGCGGCCGATGGAACGGTCTACGAGCGGGCCGTCACCCCGATGCCAATGACTCGCCCGGCTCACTTCTCGCTCTTCACATCGCGCTACCCCAGGGAACACGGTGTCGTCAACAACGCCCTTTCCCTACCCGAGGATGCCGAGACCTTGCCGGAGCGACTCCAGGAGGCGGGATACCGGACCGGCGCATTCGTGGGAGTCCACCTGCTTTCACCGGCCACGGGCGCCGGCCAGGGCTTTGACACCTTCGGCGATGTCGGGTTTGACACCAAGTACCGGGCCGCTGGACTCGTGGTCGACGAAGCTCTCGACTGGCTTTCCAAGCAACCCCGTAGCGCTCCAGTCTTCCTGTGGGTTCATCTCTTCGACCCCCACCTCCCCTATGAGCCGCCGAGCGATTTCATCGAGGGCGCAGACGAGGAACTCGCCAAACGCTATCCGAACCTATCGTGGCGCGACCTGCGCACGATCGCGCGGTCCGAGGGAGGAAACCTTCCCGGGGAACTCCTGGACTATGGACTTGCGCTCTACCGAGCCGAGGTCGCTTACACGGATTTCGAGATCGGAAGGCTCGTCGACGGGGTGGATCAACGGCGGGGCCTCGACGACACCGTCGTCGCCCTCACCGCGGACCATGGCGAATGCTTCGAACGGGGAATCTACTTTGAGCACGCCGACTGCCTGTACCGCGGATCCCTGCGCAGTCCCCTCATCCTTCGTCACCCCTCCACCTTCGCCGCCGGTCACCGGGCCGACCATCCCGTGAGCCTTCTCGACCTTGCCCCCACGATTCTCTCGGCCGTGCAACTGCCGGCCGCAGAGAGTTTTCGAGGGGAAGTGCTTTCGACATCGGCCCCCCACAGCGCCCTCGACCGCCAAATCCTCATCCAGTACCCGCTCTACCAACCCCGGACCGCGCGCTCGAGAAGTCGCCGCGCCCAGGTTCTTCAGAGCGTCGCCGGGGACCCGGTTCGCCAACCCGTCCTGGGCCGGGAGCGGGTGGGACTGGTGGGACCGGACTGGAAGTACATCCGCACGGAGCCCCAGGTCGAACTCTTCTCGGAAGTAGGCAACGAAGAAAACAACCTCGCTGCGGCTCAACCCGCCGTCGCGAAACGCCTCGAGGGCGAACTGGACGTGCTGCTGAAGAAACATCCGCTCCACGTCCTTGACCCCCAACTCATCAACGAAGAACTGAGGCAAACCCTCGAAGCCCTGGGATACATCGTGCCGCCGGAGGAGACCGTTCCCTGAGTCCACCCCGGACTCAGGCGACGTCCGCCAACCGGAGTCGGCCGCCCCAATGCGACTCCACCGCCTCCCGCAACGCCGGCTGGCCTTCGAGGTCGGGATCGTCTCCGACCATCGCAAAGGCGGCCTCTCGAGCCGCCGAAACGAGGCGGGAGTCGCGCAGGAGATGGGCCACGCGAAGATCGGGAAAGGCGCCGTGCTGGCGCGTTCCCAGGAATTCTCCCGGACCCCGAATGCGCAGATCGGCCTCTGCAATACGAAAACCGTCGGCCGTCTGGAGGAGTGCGGCCAGCCGGGCCTCGCTGCCCTCCCCTCCCCCCCGAGAGTCGAACAAGCATCGCCCCGGTCGGGGGCCCCGACCCACGCGGCCTCTCAGTTGGTGCAACTGCGCCAGGCCAAAACGCTCGGCGTGCTCCACGACCATCAGCGTCGCGTTCGGAACATCCACTCCCACCTCGATGACCGAGGTCGCCACCAAGACACCGGTTTCGCCTGCCTCGAAGCGAGCCATGGCCGCGGCGCGCTCTTCGGCGTCCAGGCGACCGTGGACCAGGTCCACCCGCGAGTCGGGGAGAGCCCGGGCCAGTTTCTCCGCCGACTCTTTCGCGTTCCGAAGGTCGAGTTTTTCGCTCTTTTCAACCAGGGGATAGACAACGTAGACCTGCTCGCTCCGTTCAAGCGTTTGCACCACGGCATCGAGAACAGCCGACGCCTCTTCCGAGCGCACGAGAGCGCTCTCCACCGGCGCGCGTCCCGGGGGCAACTCGTCGATGACTGAAACGTCGAGATCTCCGTAGAGCGTCAACGAAAGCGTGCGCGGAATCGGAGTCGCGGTCATCACCAGGCCGTGCGGAATGAGCGTGCCTCCTCCACGCCCGGCCAGGGCCGCGCGTTGCAGCACCCCGAAACGATGCTGTTCATCGACCACGGCCAGCGCGAGCGAGTCAAACACCACCCCTTCCTGGACAAGCGCGTGGGTCCCCACGACGAGGTCGATGTGTCCCTCCCGCAGGCTCTCGCGCACGGCATCGGCATGGACACGCGGCAGCGACGACGACAGCAACGCGATCCGAAGCGTGCTTCCCCCTCGACGCCCCGCATCCATCCGGCGAAGCGAGCGCCAATGCTGCTCCGCGAGCAATTCGGTGGGCACCATCAGTGCAGCTTGGTGCCCCGCAGCCGCCACGGCCCGAGCCGCGAGATAGGCCACGACCGTCTTCCCGCTCCCCACATCCCCCTGGAGAAGACGATTCATCGGCCGAGGTCGTCCCAGGTCGTTGA
>JAZAOF010000183.1:0-10972 GCA_036228265.1 Myxococcota bacterium
AGAAGGTCGCCAAGAAAAAGGCGACGGTGGCCAAGAAGAGCCCCTCCGCGCCCAAGAAGGCCTCAAAAAAGGCCTCTCGGGCGGGATCCGGGCGAAATGCCGGCTCCGCCGGGGGCAAGAAAGCCGATCGGGAACCGCCCCGCCCGCCCGCCATTCCGGTTTCGATTCACCCCCGGTTGGGCGGAAAGTTCGAATGCTTCGAGTGCAACGGTAAGTTCTACGACATGGGCAAGGAAGACCCGATCTGTCCGAAGTGCGGCGCGGACCAGCGCGACCGCCCGACCCAAACCGCCGCCAGCGCGAGTCCGCCCAAGCCGCGTCGCAAGGCCGCCGCTCGCCCGATGGCGCCCCTGCTCGATGACGACGACGAGGTGCCGGCGCCGCCCAGCGAGGACATCGCAACGATCGAGAGCCGAACGCGATCGGGAGAGGGATTCTTCGACAATACGGCAGAGAACGCCACGGAAGAGAGCGACGAGACCGACTAGGAAGGCCCCGGCGACGCCAGGAGTGCTTCCAACTCGGGTCTCGTGGGCAAGCCGTCCTGGGCTCCGAGTCGCCTGCAGTTGAGCGCCCCGGCGGCAGACCCCGCCTGCAAGACCTCGCGAATTCCGCGCCCTGCAAGGAGTCCCCAGACGAAGCCCGCCCGAAAGGCATCCCCGGCCCCGGTCGTGTCGAGGGCCCGACACGGGTACGCGGAGATCGTCAGCGAGCCACTGGTGGAGAAGGCGACACACCCGGCCTCGCCCCGGGTCGCCACGGCGAGCCGGGCCCCTTCCTTGACCAGCCTCTCGAGGCCATCGAGCACGTTCGGGGATCCGCCGCGGTGGCGCGCCAGGCTTTCGCTGACGATCGGAAAGTCGACTCTCGAAAGAAGTCTCTCGCAGTCCGCCCAGGCTGTATCGGCGTCGAGCACGACCGGGACCTGCTCCGCCCGGGCGAGGTCCGCCGCCCAGGTCGCGGCCTCGGGATCCGACCCATCGATCAGGAGAGTTCGGGCTTCGCGAATCGTGCCCGGATCGAGTCTCCCCGGATCCAGGTTCAGTGCGGGAGAGCGCCGGGCATGGACCATTCGATCTCCGCTGTCTGGCTCGACGGTGATGAAGGCCGTGCGCGTGGCGGCGGATTCCACGGTGACGACCCCCGACAGATCGACGCCGGCCTCGGCGAGAGGGCGAAGAGCCGCATCCGCCTCCGCATCGGCCCCCACCGCCCCCAGCAATGCCGACGACAGACCAAGGCGTTGGCAACCCAGCACGGCGGTGGCAATCGTTCCACCCGGCTGGCGCTCCAGGCTCGCGAGATCTCGCTTGCCCGGAATGCGCGCGGCTCCGGAAAAGACTCCGACCGAATCGAGAGAGATCTCCCCGAGTCCCACGACGTCCCAGCGACCGCCCCGGTTCCCGGGCCACAGGGCTTCCTCGCGGCGGCTAGTCATGGTCGTAGAGGGAATCGTACGCGTGACGGGTTCGCAGGACCCGCTTCACATACTTCTGGGTCTGGTTGTAGGGGATCGTTTCGATCCATTCGTCTTCGTCGAGTTCTCCGCGACCGGGCCACTTCGCCACGACGTGGGGGCCCGCGTTATAGCTCGCGATTGCCGCAGCCGGGCTCGCGGGGAAGGTCTCGCCCAGTTCGGCGAGGTAATCCGTCCCCAGGCGGATGTTGACGCCGGGTTCGAAGAGTTCATCGGCGTCGAAGTCCTTTTCGCCGCGACTCGCCGCGACTTCGCCGGCGGTCGCTTTCATCAACTGCATCAGGCCACGAGCTCCCACGGCCGAAACCACGGCGGGCCGGTAGCTGCTTTCTTCGCGCATGATGGCGAGAACCAGGTCCGGATCGACCGCACCGCCCTGCTCCGCGACGGCGGCGCGAACATCCGGCATGTAGGCCCGAGGCCACGCGTGCCACCAGAACTCCTCGCGGTGGCGCTGGGGACCGCGCGCGAGTTCCTCCGTGCCGATGCGCATCGATTCCGCCTGGGCGCGATGGTAGTTCCCCAACACCTGGAAGAGCCCGGCCACGCGAAGCTGATCTTCCGGGGCGCGAGACCGAAAACGCCGAGAGACAGCCTCGAGTTCTTCTCCGGCTTCGTCGAGTCGACCCGCTTCGATGAGGATCCGAACCCGCTCGAGGGCATCGTCCTTGAGCCTCGACGGCTTGTCGGTCGACGCTCGCGGCGCGGCGACCGCGTAGTCGCGGCCCGCCTCGGACAGGCGCTGGGCCGATTGCCAACCGTAGTAGCTGAGCGGAAAATCGACCGCGATGCGCTCGAAGGCCTCCATTGCCCCGGGGTCGCCCAGCCGCTGCTGGGTGCGCGCCTTCCAGTAGCGCGGGCGAAGCGCATCCAACGCGAAGCGGTGACTGGCGATCAATTGGTCGAAGCGCGGGAGCGCCTCCTCATAGCGACCCGCTCGGTAGTCGTCCCAGGCGAGTTGCCAGAGGGCACCGCGCTTCAGGCGCAGGGCACCGGCCTTTCCCGCCACCTGCTCGAGCAGTTCCCGGGCCTCGGCTTGCCGCTCTTCACCGATCATCAACAGGGCCGCGATATACCGCGCATTGTGGGTCGCTTTTCGGGCCGGTGCCCGCCGGGCAAGTTTGACGAGCAGGTCGATGGCCTCGGGGACGCGACCCGCCCGTGCAATCGATCGAGCCTTTTCCACCGGGATGTCGCCTCTCTGGGGCAGCGCCGCGAAAGCCTTCGCGGCTTTCTCATAGCGCCGCTGGCGAAACAGAAGATCCGCCTGGGCGCGCCGAATCCCCTGGACCACCTCCGCGTCCAGATCGCCCTTCAAGACCTCGTCGTAGGCTTCGAGCGCTCGCTCGTCGGCACCGAGTCGATAGAGCCGGTTGGCCCGTCGGTGCCAGTCCCGAGCCGACAACCCATGCCCCCCATTCGCGGCGTCGGCGGCAAGCCATTCCGCGGCCCGCTCGCTCTCGGGCTCCAGGGGGTAAACCGACCAGGTATCCAGGTAGGCCCGGCGTGCCGCGTCGCGATCTTTTTCTCGTGCGAACGAGTCGGCCACGGCCAGCCACAGAGGGGCGCGCTGGCTCGACCCGCGAGACAGGCTTCCGGAGGCCGCGCGCCATGCGACGCGCGCTCCCTCTTCGTCTCCCAAGGCCGCCTTGAGATCGCCTTCCTGGACTGCGAACGCGAAGGCCAGGCGCGATTCCGGGTGGGCGCCTCGCGCACGCGCCAGGACGTTTGCCGCGGCCTCGTGCCGTTGTTCTCGAAGCAGGCTCTGGGCCAGCCAGTACTCCGCGTAGTCCGCCATCAGGGGGTACTCCGCGGCCAGTCTTTGAAAACGGGCCCGGGCTTCGGCTTCCCGCCCCTCGGCCGCGGCCGTCATCCCCTGGCGCACCCACTCGGCGGCCTCCACGGGCTGTTGCGCACCGGGAGCCGGAGGCTCGCTGGCCCGAGTCAACTGGGACCCGGCCAGGAAGAACACGACCACGGCGCAGGCCGCTCCGAAGCCTCCCCGCTTCCTGCTTTTCATGCCCCTCCCCAGGATCCGTCCCAGTGTGCGGGAGGCGCAGCCGGTGTCAATGCAACCGCCTCCCATTTGTCGGACCCCTGCTGCTCGACTAGGGTTCGTGACCTTGGATCTCTGCCGATCGCATCCCGTCCCCCCGAAGCGCATGGCGCTCGCCCTACTCGTGGCGCTGGCGGCAGCGAGTGGCTGCGGGGACGCCCCGCCGCCCGAATCGAAAACCGCGGTTCGAGCGACGACCGCCGATTCGGAGCCTCGATTTCGCGGCCTGTGGGTGCTCTGCGAGGGGTCCGCCCGGACCCTCGAAGACCCGGCCCGGATCGAAGCCCTCGTGGAGCGCGCCGCGGCACGGGGCGTGACGGACCTGTTCGTCCAGGTCTTTCGCGGCGGGCGCAGTTGGTTCGATTCGACCCGGTCCGATGCCGGCCCCTTCGAGACCATCCGCGAAGCGACGGGCCTCGACCCGCTGGCCGAAACCCTGCAACGTGCCCACGCCGCGGGAATTCGCGTCCACGCCTGGGTCAACGTGCTCTCGCTCTCCCAGAACCGGGAGGCGCGAATCCTCGAGGACCTGGGCCGCGACGCCGTCCACGTGGATCGCCGCGGACGATCGGTGCTCGACTACCCCGCCTTCGATCTACCCGCCCCCGACCGCGAGTACTACCGCATGGGGACCCGGGGGATCTACCTCGACCCTGCAGCCCCGGGAGTACGCGAATGGCTCACGGCGGCGTTCGTCGAACTGCTCGCGCGCTATCCGGGGCTCGACGGCCTCCACCTCGACTACATCCGCCACCCGCTCGTCCTTCCCATCTCGCCGGGGTCGCGCTTCGGCGTCGGACTGGATTTCGGAGACGGCCGGGCCACCCGGGAACGCTTCCGACGGGAGACCGGGCTCCCGGGCCCGTGGGCTGGAAGCGACACTCCGCGCTCTTCCATCGCGGGGGGCGCGGCCTGGGACGCATGGCGGCGGGACCAGGTGACCGCCCTGGTGGGAAGCCTTCGCGAAGCGATCGATGCCCTGCGTCCCGGCGTGCAACTTTCGGCCGCGGTCATCCCCTACGCCGACCGCGCCTACCTCGCCCTCGCCCAGGACTGGCGTTTCTGGCTGGAAGAATCGCTGATCGACTTCGCCATCCCCATGGTCTACACCCGCGACTCCCGGCTCTTTGGCTACCAGGTCGACGCGTTCGGCGCTGGCTCCTACGCTTCGCGGCTGTGGGCGGGCTTGGGTGTCTGGCTGTTCGCAGATGCCCCGGCCGGGGCCGTCGCCCAGGTGGGCATCGCCGATGCGTCGGGCATGGCCGGCGATGCGCTCTTTTCCTATGACGCCATTGTCGACAGTCCCGCCCTGTACGGCGCACTCGTGGAAGCCGCGGGGGATCGCGGCGGCGACCGGGGACCGGCCATCGACGCGGACCCCGCCCGTGACCAGTAGTCCCGACGACTCGGACCGCCCCGCTCGCTCCGGCACTCCGGCGACCGACCCCCTGGACGCCTACGACTACGCGCTGCCCCCGGAGCAAATCGCGCAGCAACCAGCCCCGCGGCGCGACGGCGCGCGGCTGTTCGCACTCGACCGCCGGGGGCGCACCGCCGCCCGGCACGCCGGAATCCCCGACCTCCCCGACCTTCTTCGCGAAGGCGACCTGGTGGTGGTGAACGCCACGCGGGTTCTCTCGGCCCGACTGTGCGGACGCAAATCGACGGGCGGCCGAGCCGAGGCCCTACTGCTCGGTTTCGCGGATGCCGAGGCGTCTTCGGAAGCACCGCGACAGTTTCGAGCGCTGGTGGGGTGCCGAGGGCGCCTGCGACCCGGGCTCCAATTCCACTTCCAGGCCCGCCACCAGCCAGGCGATCTCGAAGCCGAGGTCGTGGCCGTCACCCCCGACGGAGAAGCCATTCTCCGGTTTTCCGGCGAGAGCGACCCCTATGACTGGGGCTCCCCTCCCCTGCCACCCTACATTCGCCGCAGTCCGGATGCCCCTGCCGAAGACGAACTCGATCGCGAGCGCTACCAGACGGTGTTCGCCCGGGTTCCCGGTGCGGTGGCCGCTCCGACCGCGGGGCTTCACCTCACGCCCGACATCTTCGCCGCTCTCGAGGACCGTGGAGTGGAGCGGGCGGAGGTCGTGCTCCACGTCGGAGCGGGAACCTTTCGGCCCGTTCGCCCCGAGAACCTGGCCGAGGGCCGCCTGCACCCCGAGGCCTTCGAACTTTCCGAGGACACCGCGGCCGCCTTCGCGCGCACCCGGGCCCGGGATGGCCGCGTGATCGCCGTGGGAACCACCACCACCCGGGTTCTCGAGAGCCGGATCGACGCCGAGGGACGACTGTGCCCGGGGCATGGCGAGACCGACCTGCTTCTCCAGCCGGGCTCGACGTTTCGGGCCGTCGACGGGTTGCTCACGAACTTTCACTTGCCGCGATCCTCCCTGCTGTTGCTCGTGGCGGGTTTCGCGGGGCGTGAAAATATCCTTGCCGCCTACGCCGAGGCGATTCGCGAGGGCTACCGTTTCTACTCCTATGGCGACGCAATGCTGATCCTCTGAACATGGCGAACGATTTTCACTTCCAGTCGACCGAGTCCGACGGCTCCGCGCGGCGCGGACGGATGCGCACTCCTCACGGCGACGTCCAAACCCCGGCTTTCATGAGCGTGGCCACCTATGGCGCGGTGCGTGGCGTGGCGGTTTCCGAACTGCGGGACATCGGGGCCGAAATCCTCCTAGCCAACACCTATCACCTGCACGAACGCCCCGGCGAGGACCTCGTGCGCAACCAGGGCGGCCTTCACGGGTTCACCGGTTGGCGCGGCCCGTGGCTCACGGACAGCGGTGGCTACCAGGTCACCTCCCTCGCCGATCGCATGCGCCTCGACGAGGACGGCATCACCTTCTCGTCGCCGTTGGACGGGCAGCGCCGCCGCCTCACGCCCGAAAACGTCGTAGGGATCCAGGAGAGCCTGGGATCCGACATCGCGATGGTGCTCGACGAATGTCACCGCCCTTCGCCCGGCGACGATCCGGCTTCGCTTCGAATGCGCGAAGCCATGGAGAGGACGCTGCGGTGGGCCGAGCGGAGCCAGCAATCCCGGCAATCCAGCGCCATGGCCCTCTTTGGCATCGTGCAGGGGGGGCTTTCGTCTTCCATGCGTCGCCAGAGCGCAGCGGCGATTGCCGGGCTGGGTTTCGAGGGGTTTGCCCACGGCGGACTTGGCCTGGGCGAGGAGCGCTCCCAGCGTTCGGACCTCGTGGCCGAAGCCAACGCGGAGTTGCCCCCGGAAGCGCCGCGCTACTTGATGGGACTCGGACACCCGGTGGACCTCGTCGACGCCATCGCCGAGGGCGTCGACCTCTTCGACTGCGTCGTTCCCACGCGCAACGGCCGCCACGGCGTCCTCTTCACGAGCCAGGGCCTGCTTCATATCCGCAACGCGCGGTTTCGCGACGACGGCGACCCGCCGGACCCCGACTGCGATTGCCCGACCTGCGCGAGCCATACCCGGGCCTACCTGCGCCACCTGATCCACACCGGCGAACAACTCGGCTCCCGGCTCGCCACCCTCCACAACCTGCGCTTCTACCTGCGCCTGTTGGAACGGGTTCGCGAAGCCATTGCCGAGGGGCGGTTCGCGGCGATTCGCGACGAGATCCGCCAGATCGCGACCGTGCGGGTCTAGGCGCCCGGATCGGCCGCGCACAGACCCGCGCGATACGGCAGGTCCTCGCCGAGGGTCGCCGCGCAGATCTCGAAGGCTCCGACCCCTCCCGTCCAGCAACGCGCGGCCACCTTCTCGCGCAACGGAGCGAGAAAGAGTTCTTCGCCCGCCGCCACGGCGATGGTCCCCAGCACCACGCGCTCGGGCGCCACCGTGAAGTGAAGCGCGACGATCGCCCGGGCGAGGTAGTCCGTGAGCCGTTCGATTTCCGAGCAGGCAAAGGCATCGCCCGCGTGCGCCGCTTCCACCGCGTGCTCGGGACGAATTCGCTCGCGCCCACCGGCGCGCCGTGCCACCTCCCCGTCCTCGGGGGCTTCCCGGCGCAACCGTCGCTGCCAGGCCGCGCCCCCGACATAGGCTTCCAGGCAGCCCTGGAGCCCGCAGGCACACAACTCCCCGGGCCATTCCACCGGCGCATGGCCGAGTTCTCCCGCGAAGTGGCCAAACCCCGGATGGAGACGACCCCCGAGAATCAACCCGCCCCCGATGCCGGTCGACATCGTCAGGTAGACGAGGTCTTCACAGCCCTGGCCCGCCCCGTAGCGCCACTCGGCGAGAGCGGCAGCATTGGCATCGTTCTCCACGTTCACCGGGCAGCCAAGGGCGTTCTCGAAGGTTTCCCGCACGGGAACGACCCCCCAGCCCGGCAGGTTCGGGGGATGCAGCACGCAGTCCCGGGCGGCGTCCAGGGGACCGGGAAGGGAAACCCCAACCCGGTCGACGTCGCCCCAGGCGATGTCGTGGTCGGCGGCCAGGGCCTTCGCGTCCCGGGCCATTCGGGCCAGGTCCTCGGTCGGGCGAGCGGTGGGGTCCGTCGGGCGCCGCGTGCGCGCCAGGAGGGTGCCCTCGGCGTTTCCCAGGGCAATTGCGGTCTTCGTTCCGCCGATATCGATGCCGAGTCGGATGGAAGCCAGGCTGCCGGTCTCCTGCACGGGAGTTGCGTCGCGATGCGAGGCTATCACAGGGACTCCAGCCGGGCGGCCAACTCGCCGATAGGACCGGCAAGGAGTCCGCGCCATGAACCGTACCTCGCGATCCCTTCATTCCTTCGGCCTCGCCCTTCGGCGGACGAGCCTGCTGTGCCTGCTGGTCGCCCCCCTGAGCCTGGGCTGCGCCTTCGGCGAAATGCGTTGGAACGACCCTCTCGAACACGAGTACTCGCTGGAGTTGATCCAGAAGCGCTACTCCGACCTGGTTCGCTTCGGCAACTACAAGGCCGCCTCGCGTTACGTCGACCGAGCCGAGCGCAGCGCATTTCTCTCGGGAATGCCCAAGGAGGGCTCGGTGCGGTTTCTCGACTACGAGTCCCAGCCGCTCGAAATGAATCCCGACTTGACCTACGCCCTGGTGGAGGTGACTTACGTCGCCTACTCGCCCTGGACGTTGGTGCAGTTTCCGGTGACCGAGCGGCAGGAGTGGACGCGGCCCGACGGCCTGCGAAACGATTGGTCGGTGAAATCTTCGTTCGAAGGCCTCGAACCCTTCGTCACGCGTTCCGACCGCTCGGCGGGGATCGACCACGCCGCGGCGCTCCCTCGCTGACGCGGTAAACCTCGCGAAAGAGCCAGGTTTCCGCCCAGTCGGGTTCGACCCGAGTTAGTCGCCGCGGAGCGCCTCTTCCTCGGTATCGAAGACGACCGAGGTCTGGTTCTGCTGCGGTTTCACGACGGACAGGATCTTGTCCCCCTGCCGCACCACGGTGATATGCCGGGTGGCGTCGCTGTCGGCAGGCATCACGCGCACGTTGTCGGTCACGATGGGCTCGGGAGAGGCCCCGGGAGGGCCCTCGGAAACCGCGACACCCACCTGCGTGGAGACGCCCCGACTGCTTCCCGAGGTGCGCACCAGGAATGCCGCCTCGCTGCTCGCCTGGCCGGGGATCCCCGGTGCCGCCATGGCCACCGCGCCGTTCACGCTCCGCAGGTAGGCCAACCGTCGGGCCAGGCGATCGGCGTGCGGCACCGCCGAAGCAGCGTCCGAAGCGGCGTGCGAAACGCTCGCACGCGGGTAGTGCCCCAGGTCTTCCCGGGCCCGCGATGTGGCCGCCCCTCGATAGCGGGCGGGGATCTGCTTGGGATCGTCGGTGAAGGCGAGTGTCCCCTCGTCGGTTTCCCACGAGTAGATTCGCTCGGCTGCGAGAGCGCCGCCGGGCGCTCCCAACAGGACCAGGGCCAAGGCCAGCGCAAAACCGGCGGACGAATGGAGTCGGTGCACGGATGTTCCTCCCATGATTAAGTGAGTGGCACCTCACCCGAAAAGGGTTCACGAATCAAGCAGTTTTGGCGAGAAGTCCACGTAGGTACGCAACTCTCGCTGCAACTCCCGGCGGAGCCGATAGCCGCGGCGTGGCGCCGGTTCTAGGCGTGGGCCTGGAAAGGCAGCGACTCGAAGCGTCGAACATGCGGGCCAGCGGCATATTGCCCGCGTTCCGCGTCAACGACGAAATCGGGGCAGCGCGCGAGCACCTCCTCGAGAACCACCCGGGCCTGCAGCCGAGCGGCCGCCGCTCCGATGCAGTGGTGGGAGCCGTAGCCGAACCCCACGTGCCGGCGGATCTTTCGGCCGGGTTCGAAATTCTCCGAGGTGGGGCCGAATTCGCGCGGGTCCCGGTTGGCCGATCCGTAGAGCAGCAGCACGCGCTTGCCCTCTGGAATCGCCTGGTCGTGGAGGCGAACCTCCCGGGTGGTGGTGCGAGCCAGGGCCTGCAACGGACCGACGAGGCGCAGAAATTCCTCGATAGCCTTCGGGATCTCCTCGGGGTGGGCGGCGAGGCGAGCCTTGGCCTCGGGATGTTCGGTGAGCACCTGGCTGGCGGCACCCAGCAGCCCGGTCACGGTGTCGTTGCCCCCGGTCACCATCGTGAAACCAAACCCCAGGATGCGCGCCATCGAGACGGGTTCGCCATCGATCTCGGCGTGCACGAGCGCCGAGAAGAGATCCTCCCGCGGCTCCTTGCGGCGCTCCTCGATCAGCCCGGTAAAGAAGCCAAACATTTCGGCCACGGCTTGCGCCCCGTGGGCCACGATGTCGCCTTCGGCGTTGGCCGACACCGTCGACTCGGTCCAGCTATCGAAACGATCGCGGACGTCATCGGGCACCCCGAGAAAATGCGCCACCACGCGGCTCGGGAGCGGCTTGAAGAGTTCGGCGATGATATCGCCCTCCCCGGCTTCCCGGAGTCGTTCGACTCTCTCGACGACAAACCCGCGCACCATCGCCTCGATGTCGCGCACCCGGCGCGGCGTAAACTGCTTGACCCCGAGTTTTCGCACCGCCGTGTGATCGGGGGGATCCATCATCACGATGGGAGCCTCGAGGCCCATCTCCGCCATCTCCCGGTAGTCGGTCGTGAGCCCCGAGGCCGATGAAAAGGTGGCGGTATCGATCAGGGCGTCGAAGACGTCGTCCCAGCGCGAGAGCACCCAGTAGTCGCCGTCGCGCACCTCGAGTAGCGGCGCCTCTTCCCGAAGTTCCCGGTACATCGGGAAGGGATCGCGCCAGGCGTCTCGCCCCCCGCGTTGAAACTGGACGGCGTTCTCGTTCGGCATGGAGCACTCCTGCGTGCGCAGCAGGTCTTGCGCGCCGAGACACGGTAGATCCCCCCCTGCCCCGGCGCGAACGCGGCGCGTCCTCCCTTGACCCCGCCCTACCGGGTCGACTAGGATGCGCCGGCCCTGTTGCGGGGTAGAGCAGTCTGGTAGCTCGTCGGGCTCATAACCCGGAGGTCGTCGGTTCGAATCCGGCCCCCGCTACCAAATAA
>JAZAOF010000184.1:0-9069 GCA_036228265.1 Myxococcota bacterium
AGTCGCGGCATTGGGCGCGCTTCGGCGCTGACCCTCGCCGAAAACGGCTTCGACATCGTCGTTACGGCGCGGACGATCGTCGAGGGCGAAACCGCCGACGGGCGCCCCCTGCCGGGCAGTATCCAGAGCACCGCCGAAGAGGTGCGCAAGCGCGGGCAGGAGGCCCTCCCGCTGCGGCTCGACCTGCTCGAGGAAGGGTCCATGACCCAGGCCCTCGAGGAAACCCAGAAACAGTGGGGCCCGATCGACCTGCTGTTGAACAACGGCATCTACACGGGCCCGGGCAACATGCTGCGCGTCCTCGAACTCCCCGACGGAGAGATGGAGACGATGTTCCGGGCCAACGTATTCGCACCGACGTTCCTGGTCCAGAAGGTGCTGCCCCAAATGGTCGAACGCGGGAGCGGCTGCATCATCAACATGGTCTCCGCGGCGGGCCAGAACGATCCCCCCGCTCCCGCCCGGGAAGGCGGCTGGGGCTACGCCTACGGCGCAAGCAAGGGGGCGATCGAGCGCATGGCGGGAACGCTCGCCGTCGAACACCCGGGGGCCGGGCTCTCCTTCTACAACGTCGAACCGGGCTTCGTGATGACCGAGGCCATGCACCTGAACGATCCCGATGGAAAGCTCAGCGAAACGATGATGGGAGCGCCCCCGTCTGCCCCCGCTTCGGTGGTCGCCTGGCTGGCCACGGACCCGGCAGCCCGGGAGTGGAACGGCCAGACGATCTCGGCCCAACCCTTCTGCCTCGAAAAGAACCTCCACCCCGACTGGCGCTGACGCTCGGCGGGAACCGGAGATCAGTCGCCGTTCGAACGAGACCAGAAGGCCTTCCAACTCTCCCAATCTTCCGGGAGGGTTCCCCGGCCCGTGTGGTGGTTGGGCCACTCGGCAGGCTCGAGCCCAAGAGGACTC
The DNA here is from genome assembly GCA_036228265.1 of Myxococcota bacterium. GTDB lineage: Bacteria > Myxococcota_A > UBA9160 > UBA9160 > UBA4427 > CAJXIC01. The sequence goes on from JAZAOF010000184.1 coordinate 916, forward strand.
TCGCCGAGTTCCGTTCCGTAAAAGAGAAGGTGCTTGCGACGGACGAAGAGCCATCGGCCCTCCCGCCTCTCGTACCGATCCCGGTAGACGATGGCCTGGTGGATCCACTTCTCATCGACCTGGATCTCGCCCTTGCAATACACGGTGCCGCGGGCGTGATCGTCGTCGACCAGGTCGATCACGTGGTTGCCCACGAAGAGGATCGAAATCCCGATCTCGCGCAACTGGCGGTCGAAGTCGGCCTTGAGGGCCTCTCGGCCGAAACGATCTCGACCCACCTGGACGTCCTCGACGAAGAGTTCGACCAGGGCCTCGAGATCGCGCGAATCCATGGCGAGCGCGTAGCGCGACGGCAACTGCCGGATCTCCTCGTAGGCGAGGAGTTGTTGAACGTCGTTCACGAGGCCTCCATGATCCTGGGGAGCCGTCCGCCTCGATGGTAGCATCGGGAGGCGCCCGTCCGGCGTCTTCTCGCGCGATACGAGGTGCCCTACCGTGAGCCAGGAACCGCTTCCCTCCGCAACCGTGGTCGTGCTTCGCGCGGCCGAAGCCGGCATCGAGGTGCTCCTGCTCCAACGCGCCGCCCGGCCCGACGCAAAGAAGGACCCCCCGTGGGTCTTCCCTGGCGGCAAGGTCGACGACGCCGACCGGTCGGGCGCGAACGACTCCGAGACGACCGTGGCGCGACGCGCCGCGGTGCGCGAACTCCACGAAGAAGCGGGCCTGGCCATCGACCCCGAATCGCTTCTCCCCTTCTCGCGCTGGGTGACTCCCGAAATCTCCCCCAAGCGCTTCGATACATGGTTCTTCGTGGCCGAACTCGAGGTCGCCCAGCCCGTGCAGGTGGACGGCGTCGAAATCGGACAGCACCGATGGATCTCCGCGCCGGAAGCGCTCGCCGCGAAGCAACGCGGCGAGATCGACCTCGCTCCCCCTACCTTCGTGACGCTGGTCACGGTGGCTGCGTACGCGAACTGCCGCGAAGCCCGATCGGGACTCGCCTCGGGGCCCTTCATTACGTTTCGCCCCCAGGTGTGCCGCACCGAACGCGGTCCATGCATGCTCTATCCCGGGGACGCCGGATATGCCGCCCGGGACCCTGAACGCGAAGGTTCCCGCCACCGTCTCTGGGCCCTGGAGAGCGGCTGGCGCTACGAGCGGGACGACGAGGCCATGGCCTCCCTGTGATAGAGTCCGTTTCGCCGGAGAACGAAACCATTCGCCACCGCTCTCTTTCGCAGTTGCTCGCCGCCGTGTGCTCCGCCTCCCTGTTGGCGGTGGGCTGCCAGTGGTATGCCTGGGAACCGAAAGAGAAGGAAATCCCGCTCAATTTCGAGCCCGCGGCCATTCCGCTCGCCCCTGGATCGACCCTGAGCCAGAAACTCAATTGCCCGGATGGCAACTGCCAGACGCGATTCCGGGTCGAGGTCGATCGCCCCGGAGATCTGCGCATCGAAGTGCGCCCCCAACAGGTCAACCCGGAGACCTCTCTGGGCGTCGTTCTCGAGGACCCCATCGGAAGGGTTCTCGCCCGGCAAAGTCTCGACGGTCGAAAGCCGCCGCTTCGCGTATCGAGCCCGGTGCAAAAGGGCCCGCATATCGCGCTCGTTCAAGCCATCGGGGGAGCCGTTTCTTTCGAGATCAGTGCGCGCTTCCGAGCCGGGGGCGAAGCCTCCCAGCCCTGGGCTGAGCCTCCGCCGGCCCCGACCGAAAGCCTCTTGCCCGCGCCCCACCAACCAAGAGCCGGCTCGGCACCGACCGCCGTCTACGACCCGAAGATCAACTTCCACACGTTCCGCCGTTACGCTTTCGCCAACGAGCCCAAATCCGATGTCCAGGCCCACTCGGCGGGAACGACCAACGCCTTTATGGACCAGAAGATCCAGCGGGTCGCCCGAACAGAGCTAACCCACCGGGGTTTCATCGAATCTTCGGTCGCCGAGGCCGATTTCCTGCTCTCCGCGCACATCGGATCTCGCTCGACCACCTGGTACAGTGTTCGCGGCGTCGCCCACCAGGACCCGTACGATCGATACTTCGACATGTGGCGGGGGCGCAGCGGGCGCATCGTCCCCCATACTTATACGGATAAAACCGTGGTCATGGACTTCATCGACCCCAAGACCGGGCAACTCCTCTGGCACGGCTGGACGACCGAGGCGGCCGCTCCCTCGACGGACAATACCGAGGTTCTGCGAACGGCCGTGCAGAAGATCCTGGACAAATTTCCCCCGGAGTAGTCCTGCTCAAAGGCCCCACGCACCGGCGAGAGCCCGGGAAATCCAGTGGAAAAGTGGGGGGAAGGCGAGCGGCGTTTCCGTTAAGATAAGCCGCGCCGAAAGCCAGCCGACCCGGAATCGAATCGAGAGAGATGGCAATCCACCGCATCAAGAAGGGGCTCGACCTCCCGATCCTGGGAGCCCCCGAGCAGACCCTGCACCCCGCGCCTGAAATCACCCGCGTAGGCGTCATGGGCGATGACCAACCCGGTCTGCGTCCACGCATCCACGTGGAAGAAGGACAAGAAGTGCAGCGGGGCCAGCTGCTCTTCGAAGACAAGACGATCCCCGGCGTTCGCCACACGGCTCCCGGTGCGGGACGCGTCGCAGCCATCAATCGCGGCCCGCGAAGGTCTCTTCGATCGATCGTCATCCAGCTCTCGGCCGCCGAGCGCGGAAACGACCCCAACGCCGTGGAGCACGCCCGCTTCGAATCGTTTCGCGGCGGGGATCCCGAAGCCCTCGGCGCCTCCGAAATTCGCGAGTTGCTCGTCGAATCCGGGCAATGGGTCGCGCTCCGCAAGCGCCCTTTCGCGAAGGTGCCCCACCCGGACTCGACGCCCCGGGCTCTCTTCATCAACGCCATGGACAGCCAGCCGCTCGCCGGGAACCCCGAAGTCGCGCTCGCCGATCGAATCGCCGACCTGCAACTGGGCACGCGGCTGGTCGCTCGACTCTGCGGCGACGCCCCCACCTACTTCTGCGTCGCCGAAGGGTCTGCCCTGGCTTCCCAGGTCGATGCCCCGGTGAGCGTCGAAGAATTCGCGGGGCCCCATCCCGCGGGAACGCCTGGCCTTCACATCCATACGCTGGCTCCGGCGAGTCGGAAGAGAACCGTCTGGTACCTGAACGCCCAGGAGGTCGCCGCAATCGGCACTCTCTTTCGAACCGGGCAACTCCCCGTAGGACGCGCCATCTCCCTCGCCGGGCCCGCCGTGAAGAATCCGCGCCTGGTTCAGTCGCGCCTTGGAGCCTCTCTCGAAGAACACGCCCACCGGGAAATCGCCGAAGGAGACATCCGGCTGGTCTCGGGATCCGTCATTGCCGGAAAAAAAGCCATGGGTCCGGTCTTTGGATTCCTCGGACGCTACCACCTCCAACTGAGCGCCCTGCGCGAGGGCGGAGAGCGGAAATTCATGGGGATGTTTCAACCTGGCGTCGAGAGCTTTTCGGTCATTCCTACCTTTATTTCCAGCTTGCTTCCCAAGCGACTCTACGATTTCGATACCGACACCAACGGCTCCCGCCGGGCCATCGTCCCGATCGGCATGTACGAGAAGGTCATGCCGATGGACATCGTCGCGACCTATCTCCTCCGCGCACTGGTGGTGGGCGATACGGAAACCGCTGAGAACCTCGGGTGTCTCGAACTCGACGAAGAGGACATCTCTCTCTGCACCTTCGTGTGCCCTGGGAAGATCGATTACGGCCCGGTCCTGCGACAGAACCTGGAGATGATCGAAAAAGAATGGTGAGCCAGAAACTCCGGGAAATGTTCGATCGCGTCGCGCCCGCTTTCGAGAAGGGCGGGCCTCTCGAAAAGTTCTACCCCCTCTACGAGATGGCGGACACCGGTGCATTCACGCCGGGAGAAACGACCCGAACGGCCTCGCATGTCCGCGATGGCCTGGACATGAAGCGCCTGATGATCACGGTGGTCCTGGCCCTCCTTCCCCTGGCCGCCATCGCGACCTACAACACCGGCTTCCAGGCGGCCTCCGCCATCGCCCAGGGCGCGGAACCGCTGAACGACTTCCAGACCATCCTCTTCACGACGCTGGGGGGGCGCTTCGATCCCAGTTCAAGCCTGTGGTGCTGGGTTCTGGGCGCGTTCTATTTCGTTCCCATCCTCGCGGTGACCTTCGCCACGGGTGGAATCATCGAAGCCACGAGCGCCATCATCCGGCGGGAAGACGTCAACGAGGGTTTCCTCGTGACCGCGATGCTGATTCCCTTGACCCTACCGCCGACCATTCCCCTCTGGCAGGTCGCTCTCGGCACCGCGTTCGGGATCCTGATCGGCAAGGAGGTGTTTGGCGGTACGGGGATGAACTTCCTGAACCCGGCCCTGGTGGCCCGGGCCTTCCTCTTCTTTGCCTACCCGGCCAACCTGAGCGGCACCGAACCGTGGATCGCCGCCGATTTCATCAACGTGGACAGTTTCAGCGGAGCCACCTGGCTCTCCCAGGCCGCGTCCGATGCGTCGGCGTTGCAGCACCTCGACTGGTGGCAAGCCTTCGTCGGGTGGATTCCCGGCTCCATGGGCGAAACCTCGGCCCTCGCGTGCCTGGCTGGCGGCATCCTCATCTGCGTCACCGGAGTCGCCTCCTGGCGAACGATCGCGGGCGTCACGCTGGGAACCTTCGCGATGTCGGGGCTTCTCAACTGGGTCGGCTCCGATACCAACCCGATGTTCGCCCTCACCTTCAGCTGGCACGTCGTCCTCGGCGGATGGGCACTCGCCACCGTCTACATGACGACCGATCCGGTGTCCTCCAGCTATACCGACACCGGGCGCTGGATCTACGGATTCTTCATCGGCGTGCTCACCGTGCTGATCCGCTCGATCAATCCCGCGTACCCCGAAGGAATCATGCTCGCGATTCTCTTCATGAACATGTTCGCGCCCCTGATCGACTACTTCATCCTGCAGTCGAACATCCGGCGGAGGCTTGCGCGCGATGCAGCATAGTGTCCTCTACACGGTGCTCTTCGCGGCCGGGGTGTGCCTCGTCTGCTCGCTCTTCGTCGCGGGGGTCTCGGTCTCGCTTCGAGACCGAGCCACCGAAAACGCACTGCTCGACCAGCGCCAGAAAGTGCTGCGGGTCGCCGGACTTCTCGGGGACAACGAGAGCCTCGAGAAGGAAGAAATCAACCGGCGGTTCGAAGAAAACCTGGTACCGAAACTCGTCGACATGGACTCCGGTGTCTACCTCGACGACCCGGCTCCGGCGGCCTTCAATCAGCAAAAAGCCGCCCGGGACCCCGACCAGAGCCGCGAGGCCACACCCAACCCCGCAAAGGTACGGCGGGTCGCAAACCGCGGACTCGTGTACCTGATCAAGCCCGGCGACGAAGTCGAAGGCGTGATTCTCCCCGTGGAGGGTTTGGGTCTCTGGGGCACCCTCTACGGTTATCTCGCCCTGGCCCCGGACACCCGCACCGTGCGGGGCCTCACCTTCTACTCCCACAAGGAAACGCCGGGACTCGGTGGAGAAGTCGACAACCCGCGGTGGAAAGCCCTGTGGCCCGGCCGAAAGGCGACAGACGAGAACGGCATCCCTATGATCAAGGTCGTCAAGGGAAGCACGGGGCCGCCGGAAAAGGACCCCTACGAAGTGGATGGCCTCTCGGGAGCCACCATCACCTCCAACGGGGTGACCCACCTGATGCACTTCTGGCTGGGGAAAGAGGGCTTCGGCCCCTATCTCGCAAACCTACGAGAACAAAAGGGAATCTGAGATGGCCGACAAACCGAAGGCCCTGGTGCTGGACCCCCTCTTCGACAACAACCCGATCGGCCTGCAGGTCCTGGGGATCTGCTCGGCCCTCGCCGTGACCACGGCAATGGATACGGCGTTCGTCATGAGCCTCGCCGTTCTGGGCGTCCTGATCGGCTCGAACGTCGCCGTCAGCCTCGTGCGCAACCATGTCCCCTCGAGCATTCGGATCATCACCCAGCTGACGATCATCTCGTCGCTGGTCATCATCGCGGACCAGATCCTCAAGGCGTACGTCTATGCCATCAGCCTGGAGCTTTCCGTCTTCATCGGCCTGATCATCACCAACTGCATCATCATGGGCCGCGCCGAGGCCTTCGCCATGCAGAACGATCCCAAGGCTAGTTTCTTCGATGCCATTGGAAACGGGCTCGGCTACAGCGTCGTGCTTCTCTCCGTGGCTTTCTTCCGCGAACTTTTCGGTACCGGCCGTGTCGCCGGTATCACGATTCTGCAGCCGGTGAACGAGGGGGGCTGGTACGTCCCCAATGGCCTGATGGTTCTCGCGCCGGCCGCCTTCCTTCTGATCGGCTGTTTCATCTGGGCCGTTCGAAGCTGGAAACCCGAACAGGTGGAAGAGGAATTCCATGTTGGAGCACTACCTGAGCCTGGCTACGAGAGCGATCTTCGTTGAAAACATGGCTCTCGCGTACTTCCTGGGGATGTGCTCCTTCCTAGCCATCTCCAAGAACGTGTTCAACGCGATCGGGATGGGCGCCGCAGTGGTCGTCGTCCTCGCGCTGACCTGCCCTCTCAACAACGTTCTCAACCAATATCTCCTTGCCGAAGGAGCCCTTTCGTGGTTTCCCGGAGCCGAAAACATCAACCTCGGCTTCCTGACCTACCTGGTTCTGATCGGAACGATCGCGGCGGTCGTGCAGATCGTCGAGATGGCCATCGAGCGGTTCAGCCCGGGCCTCTACGGCTCGTTGGGAGTTTTTCTCCCGTTGATCGCCGTAAACTGCTCGATCCTGGGAGGTTCGCTCTTCATGGTGCAGCGCGAATACACCGTGACCGAGAGTGCTGTATTCGGAACGGGTGCCGGTCTCGGCTTCGCCATCGCCATCGTCGCGCTTGCGTCGATTCGCGAGCGTCTTCACTACTCGAATGTCCCGGCCCCGCTTCGTGGGCTGGGGATCACCTTCATCATCGTCGGCTTGATGTCCCTGGGCTTCATGTCGTTTTCCGGAATCCAGCTCTAAACCGGACCGGGCGCGGGAGATAACGAGAATGGAGCTGATGACGATTCTTTTCGGGGTGCTGTTCTTCACGGCGGTCATCCTGGCTCTCGTGGTGATTCTGCTCATCGCCAAGTCGCAGTTGATCCCGGGCGGCCAGGTCCAACTTCAGATCAACGACGACCCCGACAAAACGATCACCACGACGGGAGGGGCGACCCTTCTCTCCACGCTGGCGGCCAACAAGATCTTCATTCCGTCGGCCTGCGGTGGGCAGGGCACCTGCGGCGTTTGCAAGTGCAAGGTCCTCGAAGGCGGCGGTGCCCTGTTGCCCACCGAGAAGACGCACGTCGGCCCGAAAGAAGCGCGCGAGGGCGTCCGCTTGACCTGCCAGGTCAAGGTCAAAGAGGACATGAAGCTCGAGATCGAACCGGAGGTTTTCGACGTCCGGCGCTGGACCTGCACCGTCCGCTCGAACGACAACGTGGCGACCTTTATCAAGGAACTGATCCTCGAACTCCCGGCCGGAGAAGAAGTGCCGTTTCGCGCGGGGGGATACATCCAGATCGAGTGCCCACCCCACGTCGCCCGCTACGAGAATTTCGACGTTGAGGAACAATACCGCGGAGACTGGGACCGATTCGATGTCTGGCGCTACGTGTCGACGGTCAACGAGGAAGTCACCCGGGCGTACTCGATGGCGAACTACCCCGACGAAAAGGGCATGATCATGCTCAACGTTCGGATCGCCTCGCCGCCGCCGAATCTTCCCAACGTCGATCCCGGAATCATGTCCTCCTATATCTTCGACCTGAAGCCCGGGGACGAGGTCGTCATCTCCGGACCCTTTGGCGAATTCTTCGCGCGTCCCACGGAGACCGAAATGTGCTTCGTCGGCGGAGGAGCCGGGATGGCGCCGATGCGTTCACACATCTACGACCTCTTTCGTCGCCTGGAGACCGACCGAAAGGTGAGCTTCTGGTACGGTGCACGCAGCCTGCGCGAGGCGTTCTACATGGACGACTTCGACACCATCGCCACGGAAAACGAAAACTTCAATTGGCACCTGGCTCTCTCGGAACCCATGGAAGAAGACCAATGGACCGGCTACACCGGATTCATCCACCAGGTTCTCTTCGACAACTACCTCAAGGACCATCCGGCCCCGGACGAGGTGGAGTACTACCTCTGCGGTCC
>JAZAOF010000185.1:0-5658 GCA_036228265.1 Myxococcota bacterium
GCCTTGATGTCGGCCACGAGCCAGATCCCGTCCTCCTCGATCGAAGCGCGGATCGCCACCATCACCGCCGCCGGGTCGGTCATGTCGTGGAGGCAGTCAAACGTGGTCACGAAAGCGAAGCGACCGTCGCTGGGAATCGGATCGGCCGTGGCATCGTGAAAGAAGGCGTTGGTCACGCCGGCTTCGCTCCGATTCATCTCCGCTCGGGCCAGGGCGTGGCTCGAAATGTCATAGCCGTGAAATTCCGAGCGCGGAAAGGCCTTCGCCATTTCGACCAGGGCCACGCCGGTGCCGCAGCCAACGTCGGCAACCGCGCACCCCGCTTCAAGCCGGGAGACAACCCCCTCGATGCGCGGCAACGCGAAGGGCACGAGCATGTTGCGAAACCAGGGGGCGAAGCCCCGTTCGATGCCCCGGGCGCCATCGGGTCCCAGTGCGTCGTAGTCCAACCCGATTCCACTCTTGAAGGCCTCGGGAAGACGATCGACGAGTTGCATCTGCTGGGGAAGGGTGTCGAACATCCCGGCGCCAAAAGCCGGATGCGATTCGTCGGCCAGCACGGCGCGTCCCTCGGCAGTGATCGCAAAGCGACCGTCCCCCTCGTATTCGAGAATCCCGGACGCTCCCTGCTGCTGAAGCCACTCGCGAACCCAGCGCTCGGACAGACCCGTGCGCGCGGCCAACTCGGCGCTGGTTCCCGCGCCGCCCTCCGCCATTGCCCGGTACAAGCCCAGTCGATCTCCCAGGGTGATCATCGCGGCGGTCACCGCGCCATCCAGGGAACCAAAGACCCGCTTCATGTACGCCTTCAGGCGTTCGGGGTCCGGAGCTTGCTCGTCTCTGGACATTCACCAACCCTCCCACTGCGCCGACGGGACCGGACGCCCGGGAAACATAGGGACTCGACGGATTGGAAACACGGTGGGCAATGAAAACGGCCTTGAACGCCGGATCCTTCAGCGAACCTGGCCAACCGGGGGTCAGGAGTTGGCGTCGGCCGTCTCGCTGAGTTCTTCGCCATCGGCCTGAAGACGAACCAGGTTCTTCCGCTCGACGAGGAGACAGCCCACGCCCATCAGGAAAATCGGGGGCAACTGGATCAGGTGATAGACGATGGCGAACGCCTTGGCGGCGTTCGAACCCAGGTCCGGAACCGTGAGCACCAGGCCCAGGACGATGGGAACGTGGAATTGGCCGACAAATCCCGGCGTATTGGGCGCCGCGATGAAGACCGCGAGAATGGCCTGGATCACGAAGGGCGTGTACCAGCGATAGTCCATGGCAAAGGCCTCGAGCAAGCAAGCGATCGAGACCATCGCCAGTCCCCAGGTCATCAGGGACCAGGAGATGGACTTCGCCATCTCGGCCGGCGAACGAAACACCGCCAGACCGTCTGCAAAGAGATTCAGGATGTTCGCCGCAATCTCATCCAGGCGAACCGAGAGTCGACCGAGGACCGCTCGCGAGATGCTGAGCAAGTCGTCCCGCCGGAAGTAGAGGAGCAGCAGCACCGAAACCACGGCCGCGATGAAGATCCCGACCAGCAGCGCTCCCGTCTGGATCTCCGTCGTCCCGAACACGATGGGACCGGCTGTCCCGAAAGTATCCGGGGAGATCACCACCTCTTCGCTCGGGTGGAAGGCTAGGATGGACACCCCGATCACGGCGATCAACCCGAAGAGGTCCGTCACGCGGTCGAGTGCGACGAAGGCAATGGTCTTCGAAAAGCGGATCCCGGTAAGGCGCGTCAGCGTCAGGGCCCGGATCGCTTCCCCGGCTCTTCCCGGGAGGACGAAATTGCCAAGAAAACCGATCTGCGTCGAACTAAACAACTTCCGGAACGAGACCGGGTCGGTGGCCCTCACGATGTAGGTCCAGCGCTGCACCCGCGCCGGAAAACTCAGGAACAGGGGCACCTGGGCGATGGCGAACCACGTCCAGTCAATCGTTCGAATCGACTCGGCGACTTCGCTCCAGTTCGTATCCCGAAATAGCACCCAGACCAGAACACCACCCAGGGCCACCCCCACGCCACCCAGGACGAACTTCTTCATGAAGATCCCGAGGCGAAACGCCGGGGGGGATCGCCCTGCGCACCTGAAATAGCCCAGCTCTCCTCGGTCATGTTCCCCCGCTCTCCGTCAGCCCACCGCCCCCGCGATCCCGCCAGGCGCCAAGCCCTTCATCGCACCGGAACAAGCGAGCCTTGCGCCGAAAACGAAACCGGGCCGTTCTACGGAAGCCCGCGAAGAGATCTTCCCCTGACAGTCCTCATTGTTCCTGCCGCTGCTCTTCGAGGTCCTTCATCTTCTCTTTCTGCGCCGGCGAGAGACCCGTTCGCGGGTTCGGGCAGGCATTCAGGCAGGGCTGAAAGGTGTTCTCGGCACAGGCATTTCGACAAGTGTGATCCTCGTGCGTCGTCGTTCCTTCCGGGCACTTGGCGAGGCAGGCTTCCATCTTCGTGTCGCAGGCCTCGAAACACTCCTCGCGATCGACCGCGCCAGCCATCGACACGAAGCCGAAAAGCGAGAGGGCAACCGATAGCGCAATGGCATTTCTCATCGTGATTCTCCCTAGGTGAAAAGGTTCGGATTTCTCCGGTTTGAGGCGACTAAGCCTACCCCGAGACTAAGAACATGGCCGCAGTGGCTAGAAGCCCTCGTCAAGCGAGTGATGCCCGCACCAACTCGACGTCGCAGTTGAGGTCATCGCACACCTGGCCGAGTTCCTCGCGCAATTCGCGAATCGCGCGCTCGACAGGCACCGTGATCCGCGCGTCCAGGGAAAACAGCGGAGCTCCCGATTGCGGACGTGGCTGAGACCGGGTCTCCAACTCCTCGACATTGACCCCGTGGCGGTGAAGAAGGTCCGTGATCCGATGAACGATCCCCGGCTGGTCCATTGCAAAGATCTGGAGCCGGTAGGGAATCCCCACAGAGGGGCCCATCGCCCCCACTTCCGAAGACCCGTGAAAGTCCAGGTCGAGCTGAAGTTCCCGGGCCACCTCGAGCAGGGCCTCTCGCACAGCGCCTTCCCGGCCATCGGGGATCTCGGCCAGCAACAGCAATGCGAATTGGCCCCGAAGATTGATCATCCGGGAGTCGGCCACATTCGACGACGAGTCGAGCAGCGGGGCCGTGAGACGACCGACGAGGCCGGGCCGGTCTGGGCCGACAGCGGTAATTACCCAGGACGACATGGGACCTCCCTCCCGGACCGGTGGAACACGCCAAGGGGTAGCGCGTCGGATGAAACTGCGCTCTCGCCGGGCAACACCGAAGCGGTGCGCCAGCGGGGTAGACTCCCGGCGGTGAACGGTACTCCCCACAGGCAAGCGATTTCAACCGCGTTCTGGATCGCCGGCGCCCTATGGGTCGCGTCGGCGATCGTACGGCTCCAGGCGGCGGGCGCGGATCTCTGGCTCGACGAAATCTGGTCCATTCGCCTTGCCCAAACGGTGTCGTCCCCGCTCGATGTCGTCACGCGCATTCGCGAAACCAACAACCACCCCCTCAATACGCTGTGGCTTTCTGTCGCGGGGGACACCGCATCCCGGCTCTGGCTCCGCATGCCGTCACTGGTCTTCGGAATAGCCGCAGTGGCCATCGGGGGGGCGCTCGCAGCGAGGCGCGGTCGCATCGACGCCTGGATCGCAATGTTCCTCCTGGGAAGTTCCTACCTGATGATCGACACCTCGGCGGAGGCCCGGGGCTACGCACCCATGGCCGCTTGTGCCCTCGCGGGCTGGCTCGCCCTCGAGACCGCCGAACAAAACCGGAAACAAGCTCGGCCCCCGAGTTGGGGTTGGCCCCTGCTCTTCAACGCCACCGTCGTACTCGGCTTTCTCTTCCAGCTCTCCTTTGCCCTCGCGTATGCGGCTCTCGCAGGGGGATGGGTGTTCTCTCGCCTACGACAACGGCTCGAACCCCGCGCCTGGCTCCGGGAATTCATGGGCTGGCACGCCCTTCCACTCGCCGTACTGGTGCTCCTCTACGCGTTCTGGGTGCAACACCTCGCGATCGGGGGCGACGTCTTTCCCACGGTGCGCGTGTTGGCTCGCACCGCGATGCTCGCAGTCGGACTCGACGGGGGAACCGGACTCATGGGGGTCGGCGCCACGATCGCCACGCTCTTCTTTGTCGCTGGAATCGTCGTCGTTGCCCGGGACAGCTTGGAACGCGCCGTCGTCTACGCCATTGGGATCGCCCTGGCTCCGGCGGCCGCGCTCGCATGGATGGAGCCATCGTTCCTCGCCCCGCGCTACTTCCTCGCGAGCGTGGCCTTTTTCCTGCTGCTCGTCTCCGAGGTGCTCGGCGCTCTCGCCCGAAGCCGTCGTGCCGGTGCCGTCCTTTGCACCGCGTTTCTCGCGCTCTTTGGGCTGGGAAACGCCGTGCTCACCGCACCCCTGCTCGCCCCGGCCCGCGACAACGTAAACCGAGCGCTCGCGATCATGCAGGAGGACAACCCGGGCGCAGTCGTGGACATCGGATCACGCTTCGCGTTCCGGGACCAACTCCTTCTCGGTTACCACGCGCGAAAACAGGTCCCCCCGGTTTCCCTCCGCTTCTGGACCGCCGAAAACTGGCCCGCGCACGGACCGGACTGGATGATTCTCACGGTTCAGTCGAAAGCGGAGGCCGTTCCAACCCGCGTCCGGGGCCCCCGGGACAACCTCTATACGCAAGTCGCGCCGTTCGAAGGTCTCCGGGGACGGGAACCGCACTGGTATCTCTACCGCGCGGAACGCCGCAATCGCCCGCCCCGGGCCAGATAGCACCCGGACCACCGCCACGCGATGCCGAAACACTTTGAAATTCGTGGTCGGCTTGCAGCCGTCACGTTCGACTGTTGGCAGACCCTCCTCGTTGAACGGGATTCGGCACCGGCCATCGCACTTCGAGGCGAAGCTCTTGCGCAGGCCGCCCGGCAGACCGGCCGCGCACTCAGCCGACGTGGCGCCGAGGAGATCCTCGACACCGGTTGGCGACGCCTCGATCGACTCTGGCGCGCCGGGCAGAGCGCAGGCTCGGCCGAAATGGCACGCTGGGCCCTGGAGGCCCTGGGTGTCGAATCCCGGGAGGTCGAATCCCTCCAGGCGGAACTCGCTACTTCGCTCTGCGAGGCCTCGCTCGCCTCCGACATTCGCGCACTCGACGGGGCCGTGGAGACCCTCGACACGCTGGCCCAGGCCGACGTGCCGTGCGCCCTGGTCTGCGACACCGGCTACACCCCGGGAAGAGTCGTGCGCCAGTTGCTGAACCGGGCGGACCTGCTCCGGGGGCTCGGAGCCCAGGTCTTCTCGAACGAAGTCGGCGTCCCCAAGCCCGCGGCGGCGATCTTCGATGCCGCATTGGAAGCCCTGGGCGCGGACGCTCACTCCAGCATTCACGTCGGCGACCTGAAACGAACCGACGTCGCCGGAGCCCGCGCCCGGGGGATGTCGACGGTACGGATTCGCCAAATTCACGACGACCCGGCGCGTCTTCCCGAGGCGGATGTCGTGGTCGATTCCCACGGAGATCTGCGCGCCGTTCTCGCCGGCGTCCTGCCCGCCTGACCCCGGCCCTGGCTTGCTGACCCACGGCCGGGTTCTACACTGCTAGCCCCATCCAGATCTGCCGTGGAGAGCGCAACCAACATGGACATTCGAGACGGGTT
>JAZAOF010000186.1:0-12650 GCA_036228265.1 Myxococcota bacterium
AAAGAAGCCGCGAACCGATACCAGCTTTCGACTCAGGGTCGAAGCCGAACGCGTCCCCCTCAGATCGACCAGCCAGGCCCGAATCTCACGGGCCGAGACCTCTTCGGGAGCACGCCCCGCGTGCTCGGCCAATTGCCGCAAATCGGCCAGGTAGGCGCGGCGGGTGTGCTGGGAATAATTTCGCTCCGCGGAGAGGTGCACGTCGAAATCCAGGAGCGAACCAAATTGCGTCACGGCCGCAGTTCCTCGATCCGGGCATTCCATTGCGGCAGAGCGGCCAGCGCCCGATCCGCAAGACGTTCCACCTTCTCGCGACGCCGGAGCTTTCTCGGCGCGTCGCGCAGGGGCGCAAAGAGCCCGTAGTTGACGTTGCTCGGCTGGAAATCCGACCGACCGCCCGGGGCCAGGTGGCGCAACAAGGCCCCGTGAGCCGTTTCGGGCGGAACCACCGGCACGGGCTGGCCACGAGCCGCAAAGGCGGCGTTGACGCCAACGACAAACCCGAGCGCGGAGGACTCCACGTAGCCTTCCACGCCGGCCATCTGGCCCGCGATGTAGAGCCCCGGTCGCTCCCGAACCTCCAGGGTTGGGCCCAGGTGCCGGGGTGCATCGATGTAGGTATTGCGATGCACCGAGCCAAAGCGAGCGAAGACCGCATTCGAGAGGCCCGGCAGCGCCGAAAAAATTCTTCGCTGCTCCCCGGTCCGGAGTTTCGTCTGGAAGCCGACGAGGTTGTAGAGGGTCCCTTCCTTGTTTTCCTGCCGCAGTTGCACCACGGCGTAAGAGCGGCTTCCCGTTCTCGGATCGACCAGGCCCACCGGCTTCATGGGGCCGTGGGCCAGGGTCTCGGGCCCGCGCCGCGCCATTTCCTCGACGGGAAGGCAACCCTCGAAATAGAGCGCCGCCTCGCAGTCGTGAAGCGGCATGGTTTCGGCGCGCAGCAGGGCGTCGACGAACGCCCGGTAGGCTTCGCGGTCCAGGGGCACGTTCAGATAGTCTCCCTCTCCTTCTTCGTAGCGAGACGCTCGAAATACGATGTCGGTATCGATCGAATCGGCGTAGATCGTGGGAGCGATCGCATCGTAGAAATAGAGAGCATCCTCCCCCAGCAGGTTCTGAACCTCCGAGGCGAGTTTCGATGCCGTCAACGGACCCGTGGCGAGCACCACGACGGGGTCGCTCGGAATCGAATCGACCCGCTCGCGGACGATCTCGATTCCGCGGTGACTCTCGAGGGCATCCTGGATGTGCGCCGAAAAAGCATGGCGATCCACAGCCAGCGCCCGACCGGCCGGCACCGCGGTGGCGTCCGCCGCCTGCATCACCAGCGATCCCATCCGCCGCATTTCCTCCTTGAGAAGCCCCACGGCATTGCCGAGAGAGGCTCCCCGAAAGGAATTGCTGCAAACCAGCTCGGCGAAATCGTCGCTCACGTGGGCTTCAGAGCGCTGGCCGGGCTTCATCTCGTAAAGTCGCACGGAACAACCGCGCTGAGCCGCCTGCCAGGCGGCCTCGCAACCGGCCAGGCCTCCCCCGACTACGACCAGGGGCGGGGCGGCGGGCCCGTCGCTCGGGCGTTCGCATCCCATGGACATGGGGAATCCATACCGGATTCGCCAGTTCGCCGCTGGCGGCGACCCTGGGGATACCCGCGGGGCCGCCGAGCACCCGCCGCAGGGCCGAGATTCGCCCCCCAATCCCGGGTGCGCCGACGACCTCGGTGCCCCCCGAGGCGCGAATCCGCCTACGGTCGCGCCTCGGAACGCAGGCGCTCCAGGTTGAAACGAATGTCCTCGTTTTCCGGATCCAGGGCGAGTGCGCGAAGGTAATACGCCTCGGCGTCGTCTCTCCCGTCGACCTCGAAATAGCTCGCATTGCCGCGGTAGACGAGGGCCTCGAGATCGAACGGGTTCGCCTCGAGACGCGCGTCCATCTCCTGGATCGCACGGTCGTATTTCCACAGATCCCGGCTTCTCGGTTCGCCTGGATCCCCCCCGATCCCCGCCCACTCGTCGAGTCGGAAAGCGTCGGAACCGCCTGCATCTATCCGCGCCAACGCGTTGCGCACATACTCGGCGGTGTCGAAATCGGTCGGCTCGGGAAGAACGCCGGATTCGCGGAGGGCGTCGAACACGATCGCCCCCGCCAGGACCGCCCCCTCGGGAGTAAAATGCACATAGTCGTAGAACTCGTCGAAACCGACGATTCCATGATCCGCCCGCGCAGCCAGGTGGGCAATCGTGTCGAGAGGAATGGCTGGGCCGCGGTCGGCCACCTCGATCACCTTTTCCCCCATCCGATCGAGTGCCCGGCGAAGATGCGGATCTTCGTTCATGCTCGCCCGGTAATTTTCGCGCGCCGCCTCCCAGTCTTCTTCCGCCTCCGCAATCTTCGCCCGCTTATGGAGCCATTCGTATCGTTCGTTCGGCGCTGCATCCGCAAGTTCCTGGTTGACGCGAAGACGCGCTTCGGACAACCGTTCCAACGTCTCCTCGACCTCGTCCCCCAGGAGTTCATCCATCCAGCCGTCGGGCAGATCGGCTCGACCTCGCCATTCCCAATTGGATGCAACCGTCATGAGAACCAGCGGAACCGATTCTCCCTGGGCGACCGCCTGGATCTCCTGGAGATTCGCCGCGTAGCGATCGATCACGGCGTCGATCTCTTTCGGGGTCATCTCGACGTCTTCGATGATCCTCGCCTGGGTCAGCCGGAGGTCGTCGGGGGACAAATCGTGACCCGCCAGGGACGGCACATCCGGTTCGGCCCGAAGGGCGCGGTTCGCGAGGCGAAATACGTGGGTCTCCCGAAGGAGGTCCTTGGCCCGGGTCAGAAAATTCGCGCGAGCTTCCGCGTATTTCTTCGCATGGGGCTCGAGAAACTCGTTGTTCCCCGAGTAGACGATGAGAACGTCGGGCGCGTAGTCCCGTGCCGCTTCGGCCGCCAGCAGAGCTACCTGCCTCGATGCCAGCGCGACAATCCCGAGGTTCATGACTTCGACCCGACGATCAGGAAACGCCGCGCGTAGCATCCGCTCCAGGTGGCGCGCAAAGGTGACGTTGGGCGAGTGGCCTAGACCGGCGGCCGCCGAACCGCCAAAAACAAAGACCCGGAACCCATTCGCCGGCTTTTCCTGGAGAACCTCCTGAAAGGGAAGCCGCCGATCATCGGTTCGCAGAACCGCAGATCCATCACCACGAACCCCCGGAACCAGCGTCGGAAGATAGACCTGCTGGTATTTCAGGCGCGAGGCTCCCCTTGCGTCGGGTTCGCCGAGGCCCGCCAGGTGCAACACACCCTCGAGAATCCCGAAAAAAAGGAGTGTTACCAGGATCGACGCGACCGCCAGGAGTCCGTTGACAAGGGGCGAAGCTCCAGGCTCCTTCACGACAATCCCCCGAACTCTTCCGACTCGAGGGTCGGATGAGTTCGCCCGCTTGTGGCGGGCGCCACCCTCTCCCGGGCCCGGGTCGCGGACCCCACGAGCACGGGTGCCATCTCGAAGGCCCGCCGGAGCATCGCGTGAGTGTATCGGATTCCCATTTCACAACCCTCGGGAGGCAGGGACCCGTTGGGCGGCGCCCCCCGATCGCGCGGCCGACCCTTGCGAATCCCCGAGTTTTGGCGGCGTGAATTCGCCACAAGTCCTCTGGCACGGCCTCACCGTGTCGTGCCCCCCCGCCGCCCTGTCCGCGTAGTGGGAGAGAAAGGCCAATTTCAGCTATCACAACCCCGTGAGACGACTCGCCCTTCTTCTCGCCGCGACCATCCTGAGCCTCCTCGCCCTGGAGGGGATCCTTCGGATGGGCTTTGCGGACCGGTTCCACGTGCGTTCCGAGGCGCGAAACCTCGTCTACGACTTCGATCCGGAACTCGGATGGTTTCCCGAACCCGGATCCGAACGAACGATGACGGGCAGTCGCCCCTTCCACGTTCAACACAATTCACGGGGCTTCCGCGATCCCGAGCCCGGTCCGAAAACACGGCCGCGGCTCGTCGTTCTGGGCGACTCCTACGTCTGGGGTTTTGATGCCGAGGCGGAAGAACGATTCACGACGCGACTCCAGGAGCGGATGCCCGGCTGGGAAGTCTTGAACCTTGGCGTGAGTGGCTACGGAACCGACCAGGCTCTTTTGCTCCTGGAAGAGCACATCGATTTCTACGAACCGGACGTCGTCTTCCTCGTCTTCACCGAACAGAACGATCGGATCGACAACACCCACAACCGGGTCTACGAGCACTACTACAAGCCCTATTTCGTCGAAGCCGCCGGTGAATTCGAACTTCGGGGCACCCCCGTGCCGAAGCCACTCCCGTATCTACAACGCCAATACCCCTGGCTGTCGAAGAGCACCCTGGCGACGGCTCTCGTCGATGCGTGGATTCGAATCCGGAACCCCGCGGTCGAAGTGCCCGACCGAAGTGAGCAACTCGTCGTCGCCGTACGCGACCTGGCCCACGCCCGGGGAGCGGGATTCGCCTTCGGCATCGAGGGCCAGCATCCGGACTGGCCGTGGGCCGACCTCGCACGCGAACATCGGATCCCGGCGGTCCACCTGAACACCCCCCACCGCTACCCGAAGTTCGGCGGCCACTGGACGCCGGAGGGACACGAAACCGTGGCCGAGCGAATCTACGGGCTGCTGCAGCGAAGCGGATGGATCGCCGACGCTCCCCCCTGAACCGGAGAACACGGGAACGCGCGTCTTTTCGCGTTCCACGGTACTTTTGTGTTCCCCCCGATTGCGTTGGAGAACCCGCCTTCGATGGCCCACATCCCTTCCCCCAACCGGGTTCGCCGAGATCCAACCCTGGCCCGAGAGGCCTACTACCGTGCCCTCGAGGCGCGAAACCCCAACGAGTCCCAGCGGTCCTGGCGACGCAAGCGATTCGAACTGGGACTGCGATTGGCCTCCGAACTCGAACGGGTCCATATCTCGACCGTGGAGAACCTCGAAATCCTCGACATGGGGATGGGTTTTGGCGGGGACTGTTCGAGTTTGACTTCCCAGGGCGCACACATGACGGGACTCGACTCGATCGACCTGGGCATGAAACCCTTGCGGGACGCATTCCGCGATCTCGCGTCGATTCGCACGGTACGCGCCGAACTCAATTCGCCACTCCCGTTTTCAGACGGGTCCTTTGACGGGATCCTGTCCATAGATTCCCTGGAACACGTCCGGGATCTCGAACTGTTTTTTGGCGAGTGTGGGCGGGTCTTGCGACCTTGGGGGTGGATCATCGTGGCCACACCGCTCGCATTCCGACGAATCTATCATGACGGTCATTTCGAACTTCCAGGCATCTCGCTATTGCCGATGAAAACGCGTCTCTTCGTAGCGAAGCGAGTGTTCGGTCGCCGTTACCCCTACACGCTCGCGAATCGAACGCTGTATTCGATTCGCGGGCTCTCGCGACCCGCCCGCCGCCACGGCTTTATGTGCCGCGGCATGATCTTCTCGGATCGCGAGTTCCCGAAAACCTTTGGCCGAATCCCGGGCGGACGTCTCGCGCTCTGGGGCATCCGCCGACTCGCCCCGGACTACACCTTCTTCAGTCGGAGTTGACGACTTCGCGATCCGATGCCGCTGGGTCCGCCTGCGCCGAAGCGGAGTCCGCCTCCATGAACCGCCGACCCAGGAAACCCAGGGCCATCATCAGCGCAACACCGCCCACGCTACCCAGGGCCGGGACTTCGCTTGCGGGGGCCTGCACAAACGGACCTTCAATTTCGTAGGTGACTCCGTTGTTCCCGCCTGCGGTCGGGGCACGCTGCGAACTGAAGTACAGCCGACTCCCGTCGGGACTGAGAGCGGGACCCGTCAACTCGGTCGAAGAATGACCGGTGACGCGAACGATGGGCTTCACTGCGCCTGTCGGCGTCAACGCGACGATCTCGAGATTTCCGGCGTCCTCGGCAACCAAGACGTCCCCCGTGGGCGAGGCGAAAACATTGTCCGGTTGCGTGAGTTCGGGAGTCCCCGAGGTCGAAGCGTCGTAGAGGATCTCGATGGTTTGGGCCGCGGTGTCGAGTTCCCACACCCGGTGGTCGCCCGTGGTGGCGAAGTAACAGGAACCGCCCTCGTACCAGATTCCCTCGCCGCGATTGAAACGCGTGGCCGACCACGCCTGGAAGCGGGTCGCGGGACCAAACACGGGCGTCGGGTTTGAAATGGTATGCCACGCCAGGGGACGGGTTTCGCCCACGGCGATGCTCCCATCGCCTTCCGGATCGAGAATCTGCGCCGCTTCGAGAACTCC
Organism: Myxococcota bacterium; assembly: GCA_036228265.1. Taxonomy (GTDB): domain Bacteria; phylum Myxococcota_A; class UBA9160; order UBA9160; family UBA4427; genus CAJXIC01. Next base: position 6,265 of record JAZAOF010000186.1, read on the forward strand.
ACTGGAGAGATCTCCCGACGTATCGGGACGGAATCGATAGAACAGGCCGTTCGATTCGTCCTCGGTCAGGTAGACGTAGCCCGTCGCGGGGTCGACCGCTGCCGCCTCGTGCTTGAACCGGCCCAGCGCCGGGCGCTGGATCCCCTCGGATCCCGGCGTAAACGGATCGCATTCGTAGCTATAACCGAAAGAAACCTCTTCACAGGAGATCCAGGTATCCCAGGGCGTCGGACCGCCTGCGCAATTTCGCGAAGTTCCACTCAAGATCGAGTAGACATCCAGAATGTCCCCGCTGGCATCGAATGCGATGGCGCGCACCCCTCCGCTGCCCGACCCCCGCTCGCAATTGGAGGCGTAGACCCAGCCACCACCGGGGGTCGCGTAGGTGGCCCCGCCATCCGGGGCTCGATGCCAGGCGACCGACGCGCCGGGGATCGGCTTCTCATCGGCCACCCCGACGACGCGCGACGAAAAACCGGAGGGAAGCATCAAGCCGTTCCCATCGGCAGCTTGCAGGGGGCCAAAGCCATCGGCACCCGCCGGGGTCGCATGGGCCGGATGGGCGGCGAAGGGCACTTGCCCGCCCAAGATCCCCGCCCCAAGAGCGCTGGCGCTCCGAAGGAATCCCCGTCGTGACTGCTTCACGCCACCTTCCTCGCGACGGAGCGCCCGGTCGCAGACCGCACCCCGATCGCCCGAATCACATCGACCGCCGAAACTCGCCGCCCAAGGACCGCGTGACTTCTTTCACGGGCCCCGCTCCCACTGGACAACCCTGGCACACGGATAGTTTCATCCACAACCCGCGCTTGGTCAACGCGGGATGACCTGCAAGCGAGTTGCATGCGCAAAAGACGACCGACTGGCGCGGCGAATCCAATGGATTTCGACTCCCTCGCAAAACCCGGGGTTCGGCGCGTAGCCTCAGGGGAAAGCCGGAGTCGATGGCGACGGCGGCTCCCCGTCGATCCGTTCATACCCCGTAAAATCGCCCAGTTTCCAACGCGCGCGAAAATTGAGCGCAATCCAATCGGTCAACCGCGGATGCTCTTCGAGTTGTTGGTCGGACGCCCGCGACTCGAGATCGTTGGCATCCCGGGCCACCACGACCACGACGGCCGGGGGATTGGATCGCAGATCCTCCAGGAGTTGCATCTCGTGGCGCGCTGCGATCTCGCCAAACCGCCGAGAGAGCGGATAGTCATAAAAAAACCGCGAGGACGGAGTGCGCTGGGCGAGCCAGTAGAGCGATGGCTCGAAACCCCAAACAAATACCCGGTCTCCTGGCGACGAGGAGCGACCCACTTGCTGGGCTGCGGCCACGGTCTCCGCGTAATCGTAGTCCGTCCCGCCCCAACGGTAGGTCTCGTGCCACGCCGTGTCCGAGAGCTGCCCTTCCCAGCGTTCGAGGATTCGATGCTGTCGAACATAGGCGTCGAGTGCGGGGCCGTAGGAAGCCCCGATCAAGCCGAGTGAAATCAAGCCCAACCCCCACGTGGCGCGCTGGGTGTGCACTCCGGACCGCGCCAGGGTTTCGGCCAGGGCCTGCACTCCGAACGCCGCCAACAAGGCCAGGGGCAGGAGCACCACGTGGTAGTGGTAGACCCAGAATTTCCCCTGGAAAAAGACCTGTGCCAGGGCCGCAGCGAAGAGAACTGCGCCGCACAGAACCAGGCGTTCCCGGACCTCGCCGCGACGACCCCGCATTGCCCGGTGGACGATCGCCCACCCCGCCAGCCCGTAGAGGACCCAGAGTTCGTCGAAAAAGGGAAACAACCGCGAAACCACGGCCTCCTGTGCGGCCGGAGCAGGCACGTCGCGGTGGGCCCAATTGAACTCCACCGTGGCTTGCCAGAAGTCGGCCAAGCGGCCCGTCAGGGTGAACGCCAGGACCGCGAGAACTCCGACCGCGGCGAAACCTCCGAGGATCGCTACGAACGACGACCGCGGCGAAGCGGAGCCCGGAGTTCGCGGAACCCCGGCCAGGAGCGCCAGTCCCAGCAGCGGAAGGCATGAGTATTTCAGGCCAAAGACCGTGACTCCCAGCACAAGGCCCAACGCCAGGCTACGCCCGGCCGAGAGCGGACGCGGGCCCGTCGCCAGGAGAAGCAGAGCCAGCGCCACCAAGGAATCGACAAAGATTTCAACCTGCGCGGTGGCCCAAAACCCCCCAAACAACGGACCGCCGAAGAACACGAGATAGAAGATCCCCGCCAGCGTGGCGGGCATGGCGAGAAGTCCCGCGCGTCGGGCCAGGAAAAACAAGACCAACGCGGTCCACGCGCCCGCCAGCCCATGCAGGTACTGGATCGAAGCGGGTCGCAGCCCTCCGAAATCGATAGCCAATCCGTAGAGAGCGACGATGCCCCCCGGCTTGTGCTCCCAGATCTCGGAGTACAACTCCGAACCGCCCAACCACTGCCAGGCCTGGGCCATGAACAGGCCCTGGTCCCGGCCGGGGGGCTCGTCGAAAAACGGCGCGCGAACCAAGAAAGCCAACAGCACGAGCAGGAAAGGCGAAACGAAATCCGCGATCGCGAAGCGTCCGGGAGACACGGCGGACATTCAAAAACGCGCCGTCCGCCGTCCATCACGGCGGCCGCCGGGGAGCATCGCCTGGAAGAAAATACTCTGGACCATGGGCCCCTTCCTTCGATTCACTGGATTCTACCGCTGCCGACAGGCCCGTGTGAACCCCACCCAGAAACCCGCGCCCCTCCTCGCCTATCGATGCAGGTCTTCGACGGCCCGGGCAACGACGTCCGCCCCCGGGTCAGTGGTCGATTCGCCTTCGCGCCCGATAGGCCCTCACTCCGAGCCCCGAAGCCAGAAGCAGACCGGCCACCGAAAGAATCGACGAAACCGAACCCACTGGAACACCCGCGGTCTCGGGCTCGATCAGCGCACTGTTGTCCAAGCGGATCGCATCCCCGGTTCCGTCCAGGTAGAAGCGCAGCCAGTGCGCCTGGGAGGCACGCGGCGGCAACATCTGGATCTCCGTGGGGCCGAGCAGGTGGTTGAAGGGAAACGGTCCCAGCCCCAACCCCGTTGCGGTGAACGCCCCGCTCAGCCCGACATCATTGACCCGTGCCGCGTACTCGAGTTCCGCCCGCGCATCGATGATGCCATCCAAGGTATTGAGAATCGCGCCATCCACGGGGGCCTTGAAGCTCATCGGGACGGTGATCTGGTTGTCAAAGCAGTGACGAGCGATGATCTGAACGTCATCGACGGGTGCGCCGACGTTCTCGATCAGGACGTCGGTGAGCAACGTCTGCGCGTACCCGTCGGGATAGCTCACCGCCTTCACCGTGCCGGTGGCGACCCAGTCTTGCGGCGGAGCCACAACCGCTCCGAATTCAAAGTGGGCGATGACGGCGCGCGGAAGGGGATCGAGGTCCTGCGGATCCCCATCGAAGACTTCATAGGTGTCGGTCGTAAACGTATCGTGGTAGGTCACGCTCACGCTCGACCCGGGCCCGGCGGGGCATACCGCCTGGGCCGAACCCATCCCCAGGAGCAGCCAGGCACAGCAGAGCGCCGGCACTGCGCGCCCAGAAAACACGGCCGTCATTCCCATTTTTTTCATGTCCGCCTTCAGTATACGCCAGTCCGCGTAGGGCGGATGCAAGCCCTCATCGGCGCCACCGGAGTTCGCCTCCCATCTATGGCCAACAAACGGAGGCAACACGCGTCGACGAAACCCGTCAGCCGGATTTCCGGTCGATCGATTCGACGCGGGTTTGGGCCTTGAGTCCCTCGACCAAATTCCTCGCGCGCTGACCTTCCGGCCTCCTGGACCGGGGCTAGGCAATCGCAGGTTCCCAGCTCCTGTTCCATTTCGTCCAGCCAGGTCTCGACCGTTCCAATCAGTCCAACGCGTTGGTCTTGATCTCCACCTCCGTCGCGATCGCGCGAGCCAGGGCTCGGTATCCGCGCGCGTTGTAGTGGCAGCAGTCGTCGATATAAATCGTTTCCCGATCCTCTGCAAAGAGGTCCGTCATGTCGACGAACTTCTCGCCCTGAGCCGCGAGACGGGCCCCCCTCTCGCGCAAGAGCTTGTAGCCCGGGGGCACGGTTCGTTTGAACAGGCTATCTGCGGAAAAGGCAAAGTCGGTCTCTTGCTGGTTCAGTCGCTTACTGCCCTCTACGTACTGATTGGGCTGGAGAACATGAACGTATTCGGCTCCTGCACTCTCGCTCAAGACGCGCATTAGGATGGAACTTCGTTCCCACAGCCCACCAACCAAGCTCCAGCAAGTCGTCTCAGGGTCGCAGCGGGCGGATAGGGTGGCCGTTTCCACGCCGATCTCCCCCTCGCTTGCGCGCCGATCCAGCTGAACCTCGAGTTCATGGATCCTCACTCTTGCTCTCGCGATGGCGACTCCTACGGCGGCTCGGAGTGTCTCGCTTTTTCTTATCAGGACCTGGTTCACCGGAAGGGCTTCGAGCTCGGATATGCGCTCCTTCTCTTCCATAATGGAGAAAACAAGTTTTTGGGAGCCCAGGTCTAGACTGCCCTGACCACCGACAATCGCGGTTGCGTAGCGGCTCTTCTCTGGAATAAAGGGGTGGTACCCGTTGAGAGCGTTACGAAACCCAAAGGCAACTTCGTTCAACCCATCGATGTTCAGCACGAGGTCGATTGGGATTCCCAGCAGGAGGGCCTCCGTAAGAGCGTAGAGCTGTTGCGGTTGCCGATAGCCCCCGGAAGAAAAATTGAGGATGACGATACGTCCGCGGAGATCGGGATACGCCTCCTCGAGTGCCTTCGACAATGTATCGCCCGCAAAAACCGCCACTTGAGCCGCAACAGATCCCCCAAAAATTCCAACGACGAAGCTTTCGGTTGCGACATCGCGGTAGTCATCGATGCTGGAGAGATATCCGTGACTATTCGTTTTCACGTTCATACTCGCCCACGGAGAAGGCTTTGAATCGCCGAATACACTCCGAATCTGGCGGGGACTCCTGGCATGATGGGTAGGCGAAAACCACTCCAGTCGCCCGGTGCGATCGGCCCAAGCGCGGTAGGGGTGCGGCACGGTAAGCGGTTGAGGGCGCTCCTTGAGAACGGTACCGGCCGCATCGGCGATCTCGAGTTCTGCTCGCTGATCCGCGAAGAGATCAAACCCGCGGATGGACGCTTCCACGAGAAGACCGGCCAATGCAATCGAAAACGCGAATGCCAGTAGGTGAAATATCGCTCTACGCACAAGTCCTCGGGCTGCCAGCGCACCACAAGATGCCAACAATCTCCGGCAGGGCCTTGCTACCGGATTCGAACGCCAATCACTTTCGCATCATAACGTTCGCCGAGTTCGAAGGCACCAAACGCCCCTCTCCGGAGTCACCCAGGCCGTGCGACTTGTCGCTGGGAATGGCCCACTGCTCGCAACGCCTCGGAGAAGCAGAGGAAAAATGGATTGCCAGGCGATCCGGTGACCGCCGTTTGGCCTTTCGAATCGCCGCGCCCGGAGAGGGCTAGCGCCTACGCCGACCCGCGCGTTCTTCGTCTCATCGCCAGCCCCACCAATCCAAACCCCACGAGGAGCGCGGTGTTGGGCTCGGGGACGATCGCGGCCTGGTCGAAAGTGAGGATGACCTGGGTCGCCTCGTAGCTGATCGACCAGGCGTTTCCACCCGGATCAAAGATGCTGTCGAAAACACCGGACACACCGCCGTCGGCTTCCAGGATGACGAAGGTATCGGCTTCGGCGGGAGTAAAACCCCCAAGGAACGACGCACTCAGGACTCCGTCGAGGATCGCGCTGCCCGTGATGTCGAGAAAACCGTACCCCGTCCCCGGCGTTCCCCCGGCGAGTTCGATGGAAAGTGCGCCTCCGCTTTCCTGGAAGAAGTCGCCCTGGATGGCAAGTCTACCCGACGCATTCCCGGGCGTGACCGTCCCGCTCGTATTGGTGACGTTGCCGATGATGGTCCCCAACCCGCCGAGTGTCGCGCCAGTGACGATCTCGAGCCCGGCGACACCCAGCCCCGTCGTCACCAACTGGCTCTCATCCAACAACTCGATGGCTCCCTGGTTCTCGAAGTTGGCGGAGGCAAGCGCCAGCCCCGCGCCGCCCGATGCCCGGAGGGTGCCCGTATTCGTGAAGTTTTCCGAGGTGATGCGCAGGTAGCCGCTGGCGTGGTTGGCATGGATCAACCCCTCGTTCACCACCGTGTTGCCCGCGCCGTACCCCGAGACGTACCCCTCCCCGGAGACCGTCACCGTCTCGTCCAGTGTCAGCGTCCCGCCGTCAATCACCCGCAGCACCGAGTTGAACGGCACCATGTCCACCGTCGCGCTCTGACCCGGGCTGGCCCCCAGCGTCTGTGTCCCCGCAAAATCCAACGTCGCACTGCTGCCCCACAGGTTCGCCGTG
>JAZAOF010000187.1:0-6964 GCA_036228265.1 Myxococcota bacterium
CAGCCAGGGGCCGAAGGCCGTGAAGGAAGGAGAGGTCGCGTCAGGCACCGTCCTCTCGATCGACGAGGACTACGTCCAGGTCGACATCGGGTTCAAGTCCGAAGGCCTGGTTCCCGCGTGGGAATTCATGGAAGAGAACGGCACGATGATGATCGCCGTGGGCGATGTCGTCGATGTTCTCGTCGAGACCGTCGAAGATGAAGAGGGGCGCATCGTACTCTCGAAGGAGAAGGCCGAGCGTCTCAAGATCTGGGACCAGATCTCGGATGCCTACGAGAAGGACGAGAGTGTTGAAGGCACGATCATTTCTCGAGTCAAGGGAGGGCTTTCGGTCGACATTGGCGTGAAGGCGTTCCTGCCGGGCTCCCAGGTCGACCTCCGTCCCGTCCGAAATCTCGAAGGATTGATGGGGCAGCGAGCCGAATTCAAGATCATCAAGTTCAACAAGCGCCGCGGGAATATCGTTCTTTCGCGGCGTGCCCTGCTGGAGACCGAACGCCGGAAGCTGCGCGATGACACGCTCAGCACGCTCGACACCGGGCAGATCGTGGATGGCGTGATCAAGAATCTCACCGATTACGGCGCATTCATCGACCTCGGCGGCATCGACGGCCTTCTGCACATTACGGACATGTCCTGGGGGCGTATCAACCATCCCAGTGAACTCTTTCACATCGGGGACGAGATCAAGGTCAAGGTGCTGAAGTTCGATTCCGAGAGCGAAAGGGTTTCATTGGGCTTGAAGCAGATTCAGCCCGACCCCTGGGTCGATGCAGCCCTCCGCTATCCCCTCGGCAAGCGGTTGAGTGGCGCCGCCGTCTCCCTGACGGACTACGGGGCCTTTGTCGAACTCGAGCCGGGGATCGAGGGCCTGGTTCACGTGTCGGAAATGTCTTGGACCAAGCGGGTGAAGCACCCCTCCAAGGTCGTTTCCGTTGGAGACACGGTAGAGGCCGTGGTGCTCGACGTCGATGAGACCAATCGCAAGATTTCGCTGGGCATGAAGCAGATTGAAGAGAATCCGTGGACAGTCATCGAAACCAAGTACCCGGTGGGAGATCGTGTTCGAGGCGAAGTGCGGAACATCACCAAGTTCGGGGTCTTCGTGGGCCTGGAAGAGGGGATCGACGGACTCGTTCACGTGTCGGAAATTTCGTGGACGGAGCAGGTCAAGCATCCCAGCGAGAAATTCAAGAAGGGGGACGAGGTTGAAGCCGTCGTTCTCAAGATCGACCGCGAGAACGAGAAATTCTCACTGGGGATCAAGCAAATGCTCCCGAACCCGTGGGATGGGATCCGGAAGAAGTACCCGGTGGGAACGGAAGTTACGGGACCCGTAACGAGCGTGACCGACTTCGGCGTGTTTGTCCGACTGGAGGACGGGATCGAAGGCCTGGTCTACAGCTCCGAACTCGCGGAGGAGCGAATCGAACAGCCCCAGGATCATTTTTCCGAGGGCCAGGAAGTGACCTCCCTGGTGGTCAAGGTGGACGCGGCCGAGCAGAAGATTTCCCTTTCGATTCGCGCCGTGAATGACAAGGCGGAGCGAGCGGCTCTGAAGGCGCTGGCCGCGGAGCAGGCGGCGAGCCAGACCACGACGCTGGGGGATCTGCTGGCCGAGAAATTGAATCCGACGGGCGAGGGAACGGACTCAGAAGAAGGGGAATGACCCGGCGCGCAGATGCGTATCGGGCTTGACGAAGTCCCGGGGGAGTGGCCGGTGGCGTGTCGCTTTTCCGGGAAAGGGCGGGAGGAATCATGACGAAGAGCGGCTTGATCGAGGACGTGGCTCGGCGGACTCCGCACATCTCCAAGCGGGATACGGAGGTAGTGGTCAACACCATCTTTGATTCGATGGTGGAGGCTCTCAAGCGCGGCGATCGGATCGAGATTCGAGGATTCGGAAGCTTCCAGGTCAAACTTCGCGAGGCCCGCGAAGGCCGCAACCCGAAAACCGGGGCGCCCGTCCACATCAGTGCCAAGCGCACCCCCTTCTTCAAGGTTGGCAAGGAACTGAAGGAAATGGTCGATTCGCGCGTGGCCGCAAGTTCGACCGTTCGTTCCGATGAAGACGAGAGCCTGCCGTAGGCGGCGTACGTAAATGAAATGGGGGGAGACGCATGGCGTGGGTGCGTCGACTGATTGTCTTGGCGATTTTCGTGGGTCTCCTGGTGGCCGGTTGGAGCCTCGCGGCACGCAATGGCACCACCCTCGACGTGGATGGGATCGTCTTCCGGGTGGAGGGGGTCCGGCTATGGGTGGTTCTGGGGACCGTATTTATCGCGGGGGCGGTTACGGCCGGGTTCCTGCTCAGCGTTCCGCTGGCGCGGGGGCGCTTGATGCAACGGCGGTATCGCCGGGAAATGCACGCCCTCGAAGCGGAGGTGCACCAACTCCGCAACGTGCCCCTCGGCATGGCGGACGGTGCGGACGATAGTCTGGGCGAAGACTGATCGCGATGTGGAAGCCGTGGCGGTCAGCGCACCAGGGTTCGGGAGCCGCCACAGCTACGGTCCTTCTGCAGCGAGCGGTTCGAGCCCTGATTGATGATGACGATCCCGCCGCCGAGGAAGCGCTCACGGAATGGGTCAAGAAGGATTCGCGTCTCACTGAGCCCTATCGGGCCCTGGGCCGGCTCTATCGGAAGCGGGGCGAGGTGGGCCGCGCCATTCGTCTCCATCAGAACCTGCTCCTTCGCAAGGACCTCGGTGCCAAGGAGAGAGCCGCCGCGCTTGCGGAATTGGCCGAGGATTTCGATGTCGGCGGATATCGCAAGCGAGCGATCGCATGCCACGAAGAACTCCTCGCCGGGGATGGGCGTCGGGAGGCGTCGCTTGCGGCGCTCGTGGAACTTCGGTTGCAGGAGTCCGATTGCAAGGGAGCCCGGGAGATGCACCGGCGCCTCGAGAAGGTTCGCAAGGAGCGCGATCCGGAAGGGGAAGTCCGAATTCTCCTGGCGGAGGCCGAAGGATTTCGCCACGCGGGTGAAAATGATCGAGCGCGCAAGCTCCTGAAAAAGGCCTTGCGGCGACGTCCCGGCGAGGCCGAAGCCAGCCTGCTGCTGGGGGATCTCGAGGCGGAACGCGGCCGCGAGCGAGCGGCCGTTGCGGCGTGGACGGCGGTCGCCGAAAGAGGGGGAGAACACTCGAACGCGGCGTGGAGACGTCTCGCCGCCCTCGGGCGGGGGTTTTCACGCGGCGGGCTCGAGCGGCTTCTTCGGGCCCGACTGGAAGCCGATCCCCGCGACCGAGAAGCGCGGCGGCACCTGGCGACTGCGCTGGCGGCTGACGGAGAGGTCGAATCCGCCCTGGAACAATGGCGCACGCTTCTCGCACAGGCTCCGGATGACCGAGCCGCCCGAGTGGGACTGGGGAAGTTGCTGCTGGCCGAGGAGCGAAGCGCCGAGGCCCTCGAAGAGTTCGGCCAGTGGATCGCGGTGCTCGAGAGGGCCGATGAAGTGGAGGAATCCCGATGAAGTCGGCATCGGCGCTCGATACGCCGATGATGCGGCAGTACTTGTCGATCAAGGAGACCCAGAAAGAAGCGGTCCTGTTCTACCGGATGGGTGATTTTTACGAACTCTTTCTCGACGACGCCGAGCGCGTGGCCCCGCTGCTGGACCTGACCCTGACGACGCGCGACAAGGGAAAGCCGGACGCGATACCGATGTGCGGGGTCCCTGTTCACAGCGCCGATGGGTACGTCAAGCGCCTGGCTGAACTGGGATACCGAGTCGCGATTTGCGAACAGGTGGAGACCCCGTCGACGACGGGGGGGCGCCGCCTGCTTCGGCGGGAGGTGGTGGAGGTCATTACTCCCGGGCTGGTGGGCGACCCGGCGGGGATCGAGGCTCACGTCGAGGTGGCCGTGGTCGCCATCGCGGTTTCATCCAGCGGAGAAGGCTGGGGGCTCGCGACGCTCGATGCGTCAACGGGGGATTTTCGAACGACGTGCGTTCCCGAAGGTCCGGAAGCCGAGGGGCGAGTGGGCGAGGAACTTCAACGCATTCAGCCCCGAGAGGTCCTGTTGGGGGCAGAGCGTCGCGTGTCGTCCTGGGCGTCCTGGGAAGAAGCGCTTCCCGGGGCTGCGCTCACGGTGATCGATGACGAAGCCTTCGACCCAAGTCGCGTGTCGATGTGTCCCGATGGGTTTGACCCGGACGCGCATGGAAATCCCGAGATGTGCGCGGCGGCCGGAATCCTGTCCTACCTCGATCGCAACCAGCCTGCGACGAGAGAGTCGGCGCCGCGGCTCCGCTCGTACCGGCTGGGTGACAGTCTCGTTCTGGACGCCGCCACGCGGACCCACCTTGAACTCTTCGCCAATACCGAGGACGGAAGCCGTCAGCATACCTTGATCGATCTCCTGGACGAGTCCTCGACTCCCCTTGGCTCCAGGAGACTCGCGCGTTGGCTGCGGTACCCGCTTCGCGAATCCGAGCCGGTTCGAGAAAGGCAGGACGGCGTCGCGGTTCTCGCGGACGGGGACCGAATGCGAGAACGGCTGCGGGTGGCCCTCTCGCCGGTCCGTGATCTGGAGAGGGGGCTCGCCCGGGCGATTCGTCCCAATGCAACGCCTCGCGACGTCGCGGCCTTGAGAGACTCCTTGGCCGCGATTCCCGGGATCGCGGCCGAATTGGCCGGAGGCGCGGACGAAGCGGACCGCGCCTCCGTCGAGGAGCGACCGACGGCGCTCGCGGCTCCGGTCCCGCTCGACGCGTTGGTGGCGAGGCTCCAGGAAGCGTTGGTAGAGGATCCGCCGGTCGTCCACCGCGGTTCCCGTGGCGCGGGGGAGACGGGGTACATCCGCACCGGATTTCGTCCGGAGCTCGATGAACTCCGCGAGGGCGCGGCGAAGGGCCGCGAATGGATCGCGAACCTCGAGGCCCAGGAGCGGGAGCGAACGGGCATTTCGGCCCTGAAAGCGCGATTTCATCCGGTCCATGGCTATTCGCTCGAGGTTCCGAAGACGCAGCAGTCCAAGGTCCCCGAGTACTACGAGCGAAAGCAGACCCTGGCCAGCGTGGAGCGCTTTACGACCGAGGGGCTACGCGAAATCGAGAGCGACGTAATGGGGGCTTCCGAGCGAGCGGCCTCCCTGGAACGCGAGATTTTTGAGGGCTTGCGCCGCGAGGTCGTGGGCGAGGTGGATGCGGTTCGGGAGGTCGCCGACCGTATCGGAGATCTCGATGCCCTGGCTTCGTTGGCTCACGTGGCACGTCGCGAGGCCTGGGTTCGCCCCGAGGTGCACGCGGGGGAGAGCCTGGAGATTCGGGGCGGTCGACATCCCGTGGTGGAGTCCATCCTGCGATCGCGCGGCGCGGACGATTTCGTGCCCAACGATTGCGACTTGGATCCAGGATCGATCCAGGTCTGCCTGCTAACCGGTCCCAACATGTCGGGCAAAAGTACCTATCTGCGGCAGGTGGCTCTGATCGCGCTGATGGCTCAAGTCGGTTCCTGGGTGCCGGCCGAGAGCGCCCGGGTAGGCGCGATTGACCGGATCTTTACGCGCGTGGGGGCCTCGGACCGATTGAGTCGAGGCGAATCGACCTTCATGGTCGAAATGCGCGAGACGGCCGAGATTCTCGGACAGGCTTCGCGGCGAAGCCTGGTTCTGCTCGATGAAATCGGGAGGGGGACCAGTACGTATGACGGCCTGGCGATCGCCTGGGCCGTGCTCGAGTACCTGCACGATACCCCGGGTCTTCAACCCCGGACGCTCTTTGCCACGCACTTTCACGAATTGATCGACCTGGGCCAGGCGAAAGCGAGAGTGCGCAATGCGCACTTCGAGGCGCGAGAGTGGGGAGATGACGTCGTGTTCCTGCGTCGCCTCGTTCCGGGTGGGGCCAGTCGGTCCTACGGAATCCAGGTGGCTCGGTTGGCCGGGTTGCCTTCCAGCGTGATCGACCGAGCGGCTGAAATTCTGAAGAGCTTGGAGTCCAGCTCGCCCGGTGCAAAGTCCGGAGAGCCCGACCCGGCGCACCCGCAACTGTCGTTCGAACTGGATGAGCGGGCGGCGACTCCCCCGCCGGCTCACGAGGAGATCCTGGAGGAACTTCGGAAGACCGATCCGAATCGAACGGCGCCCCTCGATGCGCTGACGCTCGTCGCCCGATGGCGCGAAATCCTCGATCGAGAGGGCCCGTCTTGAAGGGGCGGCGGTGGGCAGGGGGGGGCCTGCTTCTGGTGCTTCTGCCGGTTCTTCTCGGGGCGGACCGCCCGGGAGGTCTCGGTGATGTCAACGACGTTCGGTACTGGTCTCATCCCGACTACACGCGGGTGGTTATTGAATTGACTCGCCCGATCGAGACTGAAATCCAGGAGCTTCCCAAGGATGTGAGCCGTGGGCGTCCGGACCGCCTTTTTCTCGACCTCGAGGGAATCTGGGTCGGTCGAAGATGGTTGGATGGAATCGAAGTCGACGATGGCCTGCTGCAGCGAGTTCGGCTGGGGCAGAACACCTCAAGGAAGGCGCGGCTGGTTCTCGATTTGGATCGGTTTAACCGCTATCGCTTGATCCAGTTGTCATCCCCGGAGCGACTGGTGATCGATGTCTATGGAGATCGGGCCCATCCCGAAACCCTCGAGTGGCACAAGCCAGGGGTCCGGGAGCAACGTCTCTCCTTGCCTTTGCGTCCGGTCGAGACGGTGGTCATCGACCCGGGGCACGGCGGTCGCGATCCGGGGGCCGTTGGGCGAAAGGGGATCCAGGAAAAGGACGTAAACCTCCGGCTCGCTCGCTTCCTCGCAAAGCGACTCGAGGAGCGTGGTTTTCGGGTGATCTTGACTCGAGAAGAGGACCAGACCCTCGACCTCGAAGAACGAACGGCGCTGGCCGAGGCCGCCGCGGGAGATGTTTTTGTCTCCCTGCACGCGAATGCCTCTTCCCGGCGGGCCACCCGGGGAATCGAGGTCTACTACCTGGATGTCGCGGATCAGCGTCACAACCGGGGGGTGGC
>JAZAOF010000188.1:0-10766 GCA_036228265.1 Myxococcota bacterium
GGGGAGCCAGGGTGGCCACCTGGGAAGGGAGCAGTTCGGCCCCGTCGTCGCGGTTGCGCTCGGATTCGAAGATCTGGGTCTTGACGAGACTCGGGCACAGGCAGGAGACGCCCACCGGCGTGTCTTCGAGTTCGCGGTACAGCGACTCGCTGAGTCCCACCACTGCGTGCTTCGTCGCGCAATACATGCCCAGGCTCGAGTTCGTCGCCACGCCCGCCTCGGAGGCGGTGTTCACGATATGGCCCTCCCCGGCTTCCACGAGTAGGGGGGCAAACGTCGAGACCCCGTAGGCCACTCCAAGAAGATTCACCTCAACCGTCCAACGCCAATCCGCCGCCGTGGTGTGAAGCATGGGGCCGGCCGGAGCCACGCCGGCATTGTTGCAGACCACGTGCACGGATCCGAAGCGATCGAGCGTTCTCTCGGCGACCGCGGCGACATCGTCGGAATCGCGCACGTCGCAGCGCACGCCCAGGGCTTCGGCTCCGGATTCTTCCAATCGCCGAACCTGTGTGGCCAGGAGATCTTCCTCGATATCCGCCAGTACCACCTTCATGCCTTCGGCGGCAAAACGCTCGCAGAACGCCAACCCGATGCCGCTCGCGGCTCCCGTAACGACGGCGACCTTGTCTCGCAGTGATTGCATGGCCTCTCCCTCTCTTTTCGTCCAAACCTGGCGGCGATGCGACCCTTAGCACACGCCCCCCAAACGCGTGCAATCGATTCGGCTCGTGAAGCCGGCCAACCGGTTATGATCTGGGGGCGCTTTTTGGGATCCTTTCTGAGAGGAAAGTAAAAATGCCGGAAAAAGACCTCGCCGAACTTCGCGACCGACTCTTCGCGTTTCTAGAGACCTCTGGAGCGTGCGCTGTCGGCGTTTGCACCCCGAAGGAACTCGCGGGAGGCCCCCCGTCGACGGACCTCACGCGCGAACTCGAAAGCGCCCGCTCGGCGGTGGTCTTTGCCCTCCCTCTCGACGACGAAAAAGTCGAGGCCTACATGGGAAAGATCGACCACTCGGCCTACCAGAAGGACTACATCGACACCAACACCCGGGCGATCGGCCTCTCGGCCGAGGTGGCTCACGTGCTGCGGGGCCAGGGTTTCGAATCCGCACCGGTTCACGCGGGCAACACCACCTCCGGCGGCGATGGCCGTGACATGTCGCCGCAAAACGAGGCTCAACGCGAGGCCGCCGAGAAGTACCCCTCCCACCCCTCCGAGGAGCTGATGGGTTCCGTTCCGATTCTCTCCCAGCGTTTTCTCGCCGCCGCATCGGGCGTCGGGTTCTTCGGTCGCTCGGGGAACATCCTGACTGCGTCGCACGGGGCAACGGTCGTTCTCGGCGCGGCCGTCACCGCGGCCGAACTCCCCGCGACTCCTGCACTTCCGCCCGAAGCGAACTACTGCGACGACTGCAACTGGTGCGGCAACGTGTGCCCCACCACCTTCATGAGTTCGACCGAGCGCACGGTCGTGCAACTGGGTGAGCAACAGCACCGTTACTCGAAACGCCTGCACCACGCACGTTGCGGCATGCACATGGCCGGCCAGGCGGGGCTTTCCGAAAACGGCAAGTTCAGTTCCTGGGGTCCCGGCCGAAAACAGATGCCCGAGGACGACGATGCGCTGTTCCCGGCGGTCCTCGAGATGGTCGGGGACCAGATGAAGCGCCCGGAAGTCCCCGGCGGTTTCATCCTGCCCACGAGCCCGGCCAAGGTCAACATCATGTGCAGCGCGTGCAACCTCGTCTGCCATCCCGAGCGGAAGGTGCGCGCCAAGCGCGTGAAGATGTGGCGCCAGGGAGGCGTCGTCGTCCAACACGAGGACGGCCGTCTCGAAGCCCTGCCCGCCGAGGACGCGGCGGCCTTCGTCGCCGCGCTGCCCAGCGAACGACGCGCCCTCTACGAAGAGGTCGAAGAACAGGAAAAATCATGACCGCCCCTCCCAACCCGACCCACGAATTCCGACTCGACGGCAAGATCGCGCTCGTCACCGGCGGCAGCCGGGGGTTGGGGCGAGAGATGGTACTGGCCTTTGCGCGCTGCGGGGCGGACGTGGTGATTGCCAGCCGCAAGGAAGAGGCGTGCCGCGCCCTCGCCGCCGAAGTGGAAGACGCGACCGGCCAGAGCGCCCTCGCCGTAGGGTGCCACGTAGGCCACTGGGATCAATGCGATACTCTCGCGGCCCGGGCACTCGACCATTTCGGTCGCGTCGACGTGCTCGTGAACAACGCCGGGATGTCCCCCCTCTACGCCTCGGTCGCCGAAATCACCGAGGAACTCTATGACAAGGTCATGGGGGTGAACTTGAAGGGAGCCTTTCGCCTATCGGCGGTCCTGGGAACGGCGATGGTCGGGGGGGACGGTGGATCGATCATTAACGTGAGCAGCATCGCGGCCGACCAGCCCACCCCCGCGGAAATTCCCTACGGCGCCGCGAAGTCGGGGCTTCACAGCATCACCAAGAGCTTGGCCCGTGCCTTTGCGCCCCGTGTCCGTGTCAACTGCATCATGCCCGGCGCCTTCATGACCGATATCTCGAAAGCGTGGTCTCCGGAAATGCGCGCGGGGCTCGAGCGAACAATCCCCCTCCGGCGAGGGGGTGCGCCCAGCGAAATCGTCGGAGCCGCCCTCTATTTTGCCAGCGACGCGTCGCGCTACGCCACCGGATCCATCCTCAAGGTCGACGGCGGGGCGGCCTACGGGTTGGGCTAGCGGGAAATCGCCTGCTCGAGCAGGGCGTGGAAGTGCCGGAGCTTGGTCTCCTGGTAGCTCGCCAAGGTCACGAACTCGTGGGACGCACTACGCAGCCCCCGCTGGAGCCGACCCATGTTGAACGTGTCCTGCTCGAAGACCTTCGCCAACGGTCCCAACTGGGGCGCCTCGGTCCAGGGCTCGTCCTCGGCCAACAGTTGCAGGGGAGACGGAGCGGGTCGTTTTCCGCGAAACGGCGCCAGGTAGAAGATCTCCATCAGCGAGCGGTTCGGGTCGTTGCCCAGAGGACGAAATCGATAGGTAAGGCGGTTGTAGGCGCCCCAGGGATGAAAGTTCGGGAAGACCGTGTAGTAGAACGAGTCCGCGAGCTCGGCGTCGCTCAGATCCTGCACCGAGGGAACGACCCCCTGCAACTGCATCCGCGAAACTTGAGCCAGGATCTCGCGCGCCGTCATTCCCTCCGGAACCGAGAACGCCGGTGAGGAATCGAGACTCCGGGTGATCAGAGCGTCGAGTTGATCCTGCTCGGGACGCTCTCCCGGAAGATGCGGACTCGGAGTCATGTTGGCGGTGATGGCTCGCGAAAAGTTCTCCCATGCGTCGTACTGTGAATTCGAGTCTCCGATCCCCGGAAGCAACTGCGGATGGGTCCCCACCACGTGGTAGCCCTCCATGAAACCCTCCTGGACCACTTTCCAGTTGCAGGGCATGACGCGCCCGACGTGGGCTTCGATGTACCGGTCTTCGAGAGGCCAGCGCTCGAAATGGCGAGGGAGTTCCCCGAGGTAGTCGTCGAGGGAAGGCGCATCGGGGTCCGGATTGACGAAGACGAACCCCCCCCAGGTCGCTACCTGGAGTTGCGGCAGTGCGAAGCCCTTGTCCTTCACCCCCTCGAAATCCCAGCGGCAGGGAATTTCCTTGAGCGAACCGTCGAGGTTCCAGGTCCAGCCGTGAAAGGGGCAGCGAAGGTCCTCGCTGCGACCGGGCCTGTCCTTGAGAGCCCGCCCCCGGTGGAGACAGGTGTTGTGGAAGGCGCGGATTCGACCGTCATCGCCCCGCACGAGTACGACCGCCAGGTCGCCAACCTCGTAGAGTTCGTGGTCCCCGGGTTCGGGAATCTGCTCTTCGCGACAGGCAAATTGCCACGACTTTTTCCAGACCTTCTCGACCTCGAGATCGTGAAACTCCCTCGAGACATAGCGTTCGATGGGGACGCGAACCGCCTGGAGATCACGGGCCGACTGCCAACGCAACACCTCGGGAACCGCCCGGGTATCGGTATCCAGGAGGGCCTGGTAGGAAAGGCCCGACGAACGCGGACCCTCCCCCGCCGGAATCGGCTTCAACGCGTCGCTGGACATCTGGACTCCATTGCGTGATTTCCAGGGTTTCTTTTCACGGTCGCCCTAGAAGGCCGTGCGCTTGGTAAAGCCGCCGTCGACCACCAGGTTGGCACCCGTCACCAGGCTCGCCGCCGGGCTCGCGAGAAAAACCACGGTTCGAGCGACTTCTTCGGGACTCCCCATACGCCCGATGGCACACTGGGCGAGGGCCCGGTCGTAAATCGCGGGCATCGCCTGCTGAATCATTTCCCAGTTTCCTCCCTCGAAATAAACCGGGCCGGGAGAGACCACGTTGACCCGAATGCCCTGGGGTGCCAGCGCCTGGGAGAGATCCGACGCGTGGGTAATGAGTGCGGCCTTCATCGCGTTGTAGGCCTGGGGCATCCCCAGGAACTCGAGGGCCGCGGTCGAACCGATGAAGACAACGCTCGCGGCGTCGGACTCGTTCAGCAAGGGCGTCGAAGCCTCTACCCCGCGCACCGCGCCCATCACGTCAATCTCGAAATTCGCCTGCCACGCCGCTTCTCCCGGGCCTCCGCCCGCGCTCGCATTCGCGACGTAGACATCGAGCCCGCCCAGCGCCTCCCCCGCCGACGCGACAAAAGCCTTTAAAGCCTCGCCGTCGGCGACATCCACGCTCTGGGCAAAGACCTTCACTCCGCGCGCCTCGAGATCCGCGGTGGCGACATTGAGCTGTTCCTCGCCCCTGGCGCAGATCGCAACCGAACAGCCGTGGTCGGCAAAACATTGTGCCGTCGAAAGACCGATGCCGCGGGAGGCGGCCGTGATGAGTACGCGTTTTCCTTCAAGTCCAAGATCCATGTCGCCCTTCTTTCTCTTTTGGGAAGATGTCCTATCCAGGTCGGGTACGGGAATGCCCGTCGTCTTGCGCGGTATTTTCGAGTCGCTCGCCTTCGCTACACCGGGCCCCCCGACAAACCCCAGCAGGTGGGGGTCGGCCTCGCGCAGTTGACCACGAACCCAACGTCCGTCGATTTCGAAGAGCCCGTCGCCTTTTTCCGGGTCCTCCACAAACACCGTGCCATCCCCGCGATCCGTGTAGATCGCGCCGCTGAGGGCATGGCGCAGCTTCACGCCTCCGCTCCCACGGCGTGCTCTTCGTGCCGCCCCTTTAGTCTCGCTCGCGGCTGGCTGCGGTTGAGGGTCTGCTGAAAGCGATCGACTTCCGAACCGCGAAAGATCGCGACCCCCACGAGAGCCACGTCGAAAAGCGCAGCGGCTCGAAAGGCCACGTCATCGAGGTAGCCCGCCGACCACTGCAACGCGGTCGCATCGAAGTGCGTCTGGATGCGCTGGCTCAAAAGCCCGGGGTCCATCCCTTCTTCGAGACTTCCGGCGGATGCCGCGTTCTCGAGGGCGATCTCGATCTGCCTGCGCATGGCGCGCTGGGCTTGCCGTCCCGCGATACTCGAGGAACTCGCCAGGGCGGGGAGCAGGCTGCGGTAGTAGGCGGGCTTCGAAACAAAATCATCCACGGCCGCCTCGATCACGGCGAGAAGATCCGCCTTCTCTTCGAGACCGGACACGAAGCGAAGCGTCTGCTCCGCGACCGCTTCGACCACGACGTCGTCCTTGCTTCCGATCAGGTTGTAGATCGTGGGGACGGTGACCTGGCTATTGCGCGCCAGCGCCCGCATCGACAGGCCGGCGTAGCCGGATTCGGCGATGATCGAACGGGCTGCGGCGAGAATCCGCTCGCGCCGCTCGTGCATCTGCTGTTTCAACCTGGACATGGGGGGCTCCGCGGGATTTTAAAGAGATTATAACGCGTTAAAACAGGGATTGGGAGCCGCGTCAAAGCCCGTCCCGGAAGAGCCCCGGCAGCCTCTCGTCGTCGGCTTCCACGACCGCGTCCACCCAGCGGTGGAAGTCCTGGCCTCCCCCCTCGTTGCGGCCGAAGAGCACATCCGGCTTGGCCCCGGTCTTCAGGGCCTTCTGGATCCGCTTGCCCGTGAAGTAGTCCTCGTCCCGAACGACGTGCTCGAGAAACCGGATCATCCCGTCGATGGCTTCACGACGGGCAGCATCGATTTCGCCCACCGCCAGGAAGGTCTGCACCGTGACGGATTCATCGGCGATCTCCCCCGGAAAGAGCCGGGACACCATGTAGAGCTTCCCCCCGGCATCGAAGTCCGAAATCGATACGTGGGGAAAGACCGTCCAGACCCCCGCGAGCAGGTCGTCCAGGTTCCACTCGCCCTCGGGTTGGGCTTCGAGTTCGAGGTAGCGCGGATTCGGCATGCTCACCCGTTGATGCGGCCCCCACGCATCATAGAGAGCCGCGCTGGGCGTCCTCGGTCCGAAAGAATTCTTGTGCAAGTACGGAAGGTGATAGAAATCGAGGTAGCCGTCGTAGGCCACCTTCCAGTTGGGTCCGTCGACGACCTGTTCTCCCGCGACGACGCACTCGTCGAGGCGAAGATGGGCGAGGACTTCGTCGTAGCCGGCCAGGAAGGCATCGAAGTCGACGTTGGTTCCCGGTGTCAGCACCCCGAACACGAGACCCGCACGCTCGGTCACCGGCAACGGAGTCAGTCCCAGGCACGAAGCATCAATTTCTCCAAAATCCTCCGCGCGCGTGATTGCGACGAGATCCCCGGAAGAATCGTAGGTCCATGCGTGGTAGGGACACGTGAATCGCTCGGCCTGCCCACAGCCTTCGGGCACCACGATCGAGCCCCGATGGCTGCAAACGTTGAGGAAGGCGCGAACATTGCCGCCCTCTCCCCGGGTGAGAAGAATCGGCACGTCCGCCACGATCATGGCCTTGTAGTCCCCCGGTTCTCGCAACTCCGCCGAGGCGGCCAGCACCAAGGGGAGGCGTAAAAAGACACGTTCGCGTTCCTGGCCGAAACGCTCCGGGTCGAAGTAGTTCTCCGCGGGTACCCGGGTGACGCCCAGAGCCTGGTCGACGGTCCCGGCTTTCACGTGGGCGAGGTTTCGCCTCGCCATGGCAACTACCTGCTCGCGGCTCGTCATCGCCAAGCGAAGGCTTCAGGCGGCCGAAGCCGGGCGGCGGGTCACAAGCGAGCGGCCGTTCTCGTACATGATCGCGCGCACCGAGGCCGCATCAAACCCCTCCAACTCGTGGACGAAATCCGCCGGCTCCTCAAGTCCTTCGGCGTGGGGGAAATCCGATCCCATCAGGATATGTTCCGTTCCAATCAATTCCGCCAGCCCGATAACGTCCTCTTCGAAATACGGGGCGACCCAGATATGCCGACGAAAGATATCGATGGGCGACTCGGAAAACTCACCCACGTGCATGCGCTCCGCCTTCTTGAGTTTTCGGAGGAGGCCCGAAACCCAGTCGGAACCGTTTTCGACGGTACACACACGAACGTTGGGAAAGCGCTGGAAGACGCCGTGGATGATCAGGGCCGCCATCGCATCGTACACCGCACGATCGGTCTGGGTGACCTGGCCGAAGGACGTCCCTTTGAAAGCCTCGAGATTGGCGGGCTCGCCCCAGTGGTGCGCGTATTCGCCGTAGCCGCTTTCGCCCGAGTGAAAGGCCACCACGATCCCGGCCTCGTGAACGCGAGCCCAGAACGGGTCGTAGACCGGGTCGCCAATGGAACGACGGACCGGGCCGGGTACCGGTGCCGCCCGCACGTGAACGAGTCGCGCGTCGCGCTCCAGCACCCATTCGAGTTCAGCGACGGCGCGCTCGGGATCCATGAGTGAAATCATCGGCGCGGCAAAGAGCCGCTCCTGGTAGGCGAAGCCCCAGTCCTCATCGAGCCACTGGTTGAACGCGTGCAGCGACGCGTGGGTCAGTTCGGCGGAATGGCTGAGCGGTTGCTCCATCCCGACCCCCAGGGTCGGAAAGAGAAGACACCCCTCGATCCCCTGGGCGTCGAGATCGCGCAGCCGTGCATCGCGATCGCGGTACCCGGGACGAATGGGTTCGAGTTCGCCGAAGGCCGTGCGGATGTCGTGCCCCTCCGGGTTCTCCCCGCGAAAGAACTTCTCGAGACACCCCGGCTTGGCCACGGGGTCGAAGGTTGGGTTGGGAATGAAGCGATTGACCTTCTCACCGACGAGAAGGCGTTGGCGCCCACCGACTTCAACCCACTGGAAGCAGCGCTGGGCGAGGCGCGGGTCGAGATGACGCGTGAAGGCGTCGGTGGCCTCGTAGTAGTGATGATCACAGTCAAAGAGGGGGAAGTCCGGTCGTTCCATGGTGGCTCCCAAAAAGTGTGCGGCGCAAATCCAACATCCGCGATGTTCGGACCCCCGAAGGATAGGCAAGCCCCGGCAGAGACCCAACGATCCGAACGAGGGTGCGAAAGAAGCGCCGCGACCGGTCCCGAACTAGGGTGCGTACCAGATCGGCGACGTCCAGGCGCGCTCCTGGATGACACGCGGCAACTGGTCGCTGGTGCAGCCGTCGGGCCGCTCACCCTCGGGAAGCGTCAAGCAGAGATGAGCCGACCAGCGACAACTCGGGTTTTCGACGATGCGGGCGTAGTAAACGGCATCGATCGCGGGGTCGAAGTCGGGGTCGCCCCAGACCGCACACAGGGATGTCACCCCGGGACCCGTGGGTGTGCAGGTGTCGAGATCGACACCGGCTCCGTTCTCGGCATCCCCGGCGACGTCGAAGACCTGCTGGTGGAAAAGCCC
The DNA here is from genome assembly GCA_036228265.1 of Myxococcota bacterium. Classification (GTDB taxonomy): domain Bacteria; phylum Myxococcota_A; class UBA9160; order UBA9160; family UBA4427; genus CAJXIC01. Next base: position 8,711 of record JAZAOF010000188.1, read on the forward strand.
GTCGGCGTCGACCCATCCCTTGACGACCTGGATGCGCTGGAGGAGACCGCCGGGATGCTCCGGGATGCCCGGGTCGGCGAGTGCGGACACGGCGAAGGAAGGCGCCGCGGAAGGACGAGGGGCCTCCTGGAGTTGACCTCCCATCGGGACTCCCGATGCGTAACCCGCTTTCGCAAAGTCGCCCCGCTCGCACATCGACGGGTCGAGATCCCAGCCCCCGAAGAAGCGCGGAACGATCCGCGGACCGCTGGTGGCAAAGGCCTCGCGGCGCTTCAGGGCGTCGAAGATCGAATCCCGGGAATTCTCCTCGGCCCAGACCGCCGCGAGACCGCCCGGGTTCCTGAAGGCCGGACTTCTCCGGCGGTCGCCAACGGTCAGGAGTTGGACCGGGGTCGCTCCAAACTTGTAGGGAACGTCGTACTCGGCCACGCCGCCGGGCGTCGCCATGTGGTTGTCGGTGCTGCCGATGAAGCCAAAGGGGTACGGATTGACGCCGATCCGGTCTTCTTCGCGAAGCCCCTCGAGGAGCGCGTAGCGCGCGAAGTCCGTCCGCGAGGTGCACCCCTTTCCGGTCTGCGATCCCCACTCCGCACCTTCGCCACAGTCTTCGAGATCGGGCTGACCCATGTCGCGGTTCTTCTCGAAGCCACAGAGTTCGTCGGGTTCTCCGACCACCCCGTACATCCCGTTGCGGCACTCGCTTTCCCCCTTGATCTGCATCATCTCCACGATCGGTTCGAGCCGGGCGCGCAGGGCCGCCTGTTCGCGCTGCTGCTCGAGAGGAAGATCGGCGTACTCGACCTTGAACATCTGCCCGTTGGACAGGTTCGGATTGTGGGGAATCGCGATGGCCTCGCAGCCCGTCTCGGTGTCGTTACAGAGTTCCATGAGCTGGCGTCGAAGATCCATCTCCACCGGCGTTTCGAGAGAGGAAATCGGAAGCTCCGGCGAAAGCTCGGTTCGAAGGATGATGTTGCGATGCTGCTTCGTCATGCGAGGGGAGTGGCTGTACTCCCAGCCGTGGAACGTCGTGAAGGCGCAGGCTTCGGAGCGGTCGTAGAACCGTTCCGCGGCATCCCGATTGGCCTGCCAGACGGCACCGAGTTCGGCGCGGCAGAATTCATCGTCGTCGCCGCACACGTCATCCCGCCGACCCAGGAGCCCCAGAAGACCCCCGATCTTGGCCATGAATCCCTTCATCCCCAGGATCTGCGCCAGGAAGGACTCGTCTTCTCCACGGTAGATCTGGCATCCCGTGCTGTCATAGGAGACCGATCCCGGAGTCGTGCAGAGGGAGACCTCGGCCATCCACTCGGCGTGATCAGTGACCGCGGCAAAGTCGAGCGGTCGATCGATGCGGGCGACGCCCATCCCCAGCTGGGGATCCCCACTGTAGACCTCGATCGCCTCGCCAGTGGCGTAGCGGTAGGCGTCGTCCGGGGAAGCGAGGGTGCCCATGGCATTGGCATCCATGGAGACCGACGTGTGGATGTGCAGGTCACCAAACAGCGGCTGTTTCTCTGCGACGCGGTTCGCGCAATCCTCGCGCGGCGCGATCGACTTCGCCGTCGCCGCCCGGTTCGGAGGCGACCAGGGCTCGGAAGTGGGCTCGAAACCACAACCCAGCCATACGATCGCCAGGGCCAACAGGATCCCCGGACGGTGTCCGATCATGGCGACGCGCCTCCCCTTCCGGGTCGCTTTCCCGGAGGCGTCCTTGATACCCCCCGGAACGGAAGGCGTCAAAACCCTTCCCAGCCCCGGACTGGAGTTGGGGTACAGTCCTCTCCCCAAGAAAAAGGAGACCCCCAAGGCCATCGACTTCAGCTTCCCCGAGGAGATCGAACACCTGCGCGTGAAGGTCCGCGAATTCATGGAGCAGGTCGTCCGACCGGCGGAAGAGAAGATCGACGCGAACGAGGGCGAGCGAAGCGTGCTGGTCGAACAGGTGATCGCGATGCGCAAGGCCGCGCACGAACAGGGCCTCTGGCTGCCGCATATGCCCAAGGAATGGGGAGGCATGGGACTCGGGCACGTGGCCATGGCCAGCGTCTCG
>JAZAOF010000189.1:0-6086 GCA_036228265.1 Myxococcota bacterium
CTCGCCGTAGTGCTACGTTGATGCAATGGGTCACCTCCATGTCGGCTTAGGGACAACCTGCGAGGCCCAGACCCCGCTCGGTTCCCGGTTTCAAGGTGGGCGCCGTTCCCGCCCCTCCGGGGCGCTTCACGAACACGATCGAACGACCGTGCCGCAAAACTCGAGGGTGAGTTAAACCCCCTGCCGTCAAAATATCGGACACCGCTCGACTTGGCCAACGGCACCGGAAATCCCACCTAGCGATGACTCCTCGACTCCTCCTATTCGGCTTCCTCGCGTTGATGCTCATTGTGGGTTGGGCCGGCGCCTGCGTGATGTGGCGCGCCGCCACCGTCGGAGAGATGGTGATGCCCCTCGAGCCCCGCGCTTTCGATGAACTCGAGGTCATCACCGTGGGCACCGGAAGCGCCTACGAACATCCCGAGCGCCTGGGGCCGACGACGGCTCTCGGCTGGGATTCGAACCTGGTGCTGGTCGACGCAGGCCGTGGCAGCGCCGAAGCCCTGCGACTCTCGGGGATTCCCGTTTCCCAGCCCACGACGATTCTTCTGACCCACCTCCTGCCCTACAACACCGTCGGGTTGGATGACCTGCTCTACACGGGATGGCTCACGGGCCGCGAGACTCCCGTGCGCCTGATCGGCCCGCGAGGCACGCGGGAACTCGCAAGACGCCTCCAGGAGGCGCACCGCGAGGGAGGCGATGGGCACGCCCGATCTCTCGGTCTTCCCTCCGAGGGGGGGCGCTTCGAGGTCCTCGAGGTGGGCGACGGCTGGAACGAGGAAACCGGCGGCCTGCGCATCTCCGCGGGGGCCCTCCCCGGCGGTCCTCTCCCCGCGCTGGCGTGGCGGTTCGAACAGGGAGACCGTTCGGTGGTCGTCTCCGGGACCGGTTGGGCCCCCGACGCGCTGACTCGTTTCGCGAGCGGCGCAGACATGCTGGTCCACGAAGCGGTCTACATCCCGCCGCCCGAAGACATCGAAGACGCCGGGATCATCGCCGACCCGGAACGCCTGCGTCGCGAAGACGCGCTGCATACGTCGATCCTCGAGGTCGGCCACCTCGCACGCAGGGCCGGCGTGGATACGCTCGTCCTCACCCGGATGCGACCTCCCCCCTTCTTCGACATCCAGGTCGAATCCATCGTCAACGACCAGTTCCCGGGTCGCATCGAGGTCGCGGCCGACGGCGACTCCTTTACCCCCTGAACCGGTCGCGGATCCGGGAGCTAGATTTCAACTCCACCCCGGTATTCGATTTCGGGTTCCATCTCGGGGGGCGGCGGCCGACGCAAATCCCACGGCAGGAACGGGGGCGCGGGCCGGTCGTCCTCGGCGCGCTCCCCGTTGAAGCGGCGACGCTGCTCGACGAAGTAGCTCTCCTCTGCGCTGAGTGCGATCGCCTCGTCGATTACCTCCAGCGCCCCGGATCGATCGCCCAGCGCAAACAACGTCTCGGCCAGCGTGTCGAGAACATCGGGATTGCTCCGCTCGGTGCCGTCCACGGCGCGCTCGGCCAACTCCACGGCGACCGCGACCTGGCCGGGAGAGAGGCGACTCTCGGTCACCATGCGCCAGGCGAGGTCATTGTCGCGAACCGGGTGACGCTCGGGAATCGAGAGCACGGACCGAGCGTGGCGGGCCAGGGCGTCCCCGTCGCGAAGCAGCAGCGGAAGCGATCCCAACAGGCTGATCCCCACCGCGACAACCACGGCCGCCGCTCCCCAGCGGAGTCGCGGCGAGGCCGGTTTCTCTCCGAACGCCGATGGAGCCAATATTCCCGCGACCAGGAAGCCCGCAGCAAAGCCCCCCAGGTGGGCTGCAGCCGCCACGAAGGGGATCGAAAGGTCAAAGCCCACCTGGAGGACCAGAACCGTTATAAAAAGAGGCCTCGAAAGCCTCCAGGAAGCGGGCAGTCGATCGGCGAACCGGAGTTCGAGACACAGTTCTGCTCCCACGAGCCCCGCGGCGATCCCCGATGCTCCCACGACTTCTTCGTAACCGGCCAGGGCGCTGCTGCCCATCGCTCCAACGCCCGCCGCGGCCATGACCAGGAGGGTGCGAACCGGGCCCAGGGGACGCTCCACCAGCAGGGCGAAACCCAGGATCAGGATGACGTTCGAGAGGAGGTGGAACGGAAACAAGGCGAGGCTGTGCACCAGGTTGCCGGAGGCGACGCGCCACCATTCGCCTCGCGCCACCAACTCCGGCACGAAGGCCCCCACGTCGGACGCAAAGGGATCGAGAAACTGGTAGATCATCACGACGATGCAGGCCGCTACGACCGACGTCGTGGCCACCCGGGGGGCCGGCGACTCCAGGCGGCGATCCACTTCCTGAATTCTCAACCACTGCTGGTCGCCTCCGGGTTGGCGCAAAATCCCCTGGACCAACTGCGAGGCCAACCTCTCGGGGCCTTCCGGAACATCGAAATGGCGACGTCTCAGCAGGAGCGTGTCCCGTCGCATGCCCACCGAAATGGCCCTGGGGGCCACCGCGATGTGGGTGATATCCGAGTAGGGATTCAGGGGGCCGGGAGGCGAACTGCGACGTCCCCGGCCCGCGACTCGGAATCCGTGTTCTTCGAGCCGGATGATCCGCTTGCGGAGGACCACGTCTTCCGCGCTCGACACGCACTCCACCCTGCAACCTCCCGCCTACGGCCCAGAGTAGCGCGGAAGGGGGCCCGTCCCCTCGAGCTAGGAGTCGTCTTCGACCGCTAGCGAGGGAAAGACCCTCGTGTAGAACAGGAAGACCAGGCCAAAGGCCCCCAGGAAACCCAGGGCCACCAGGATCGGAATCGCACCCAGGTACAGCACGTTCTCCTGCTTGATGACCGAAGGCCAGATCAGGAGATTGCGTTCGAGCCAGAAGCCCAGCAGGACGACGATGGCCACCGGTCCGAGGATCCAGGGGGTCTTCTTCGGCCGCGCCCCGAGAAGCACCCAGAACGGAATGATCCAGTTGCAGGCCCAGACCACCATCGAGAGCCAGGCGTAATTCTCGTCAAAACGATCCCACCGAAAGTTCCAATCGCTCCAGGAAAGCGCCCACTCCAGCGGAGTGGTTCCCTTGTCATTGAGAAACTGGGGTCCGAGGCGATCCATCAGGTAAGCGGTTTCTTCGGGCATGTTGCCGTACCAGATGACGAGGTACTGCGAAAAGAAGAGATACATCCAGAAGATCGAGAACGCGAAGAGCATCTTGCCGATATCGTGTAGGCGCTCCGTGGTGATCCCGGGCCCCACCGTCGGCGAATTCCGGTGCAAACACGACAGCAGGGCGATGGCCGCCACGGCGCATAGGATGCCGCCCCAGCTGACGAAGGCCCCGAAGAGATTCGAGTACCAGGTCTGCTCCATCGACATGACCTGGTCGAAGACCAGCACGCTGTACCCCAGTGCGTAGAGGAGCACGATGATCGGTGCCAGCGTGGCGAGCCGGGCGCGAGAAGCCTCGCGCTCCTCCTCGTCTCCGCGCCAGCCGGAGGTCCAGCGGTCCGCCAGGCTCTTTGCAAAGCCGTTCATCCCTTCCGAGGCCCCCCCACCGAGAGTGGGACGGATCGAGGTCTTCAGGAACGCCAGGGAAAGAACCGTCATCACTGCCAGGATGCCGATGTCGGTGACGTAGAACCGGGTCTCGTTGAGCCACGGCTCCTTGCCGTGAACCGCCCCCTCCCGGAGCCACTCGAAGAGATACTCGCCCCCGAAGTAGCCGATGCATCCAAGGAACAGCGAAACGGGAATCCAAGCCGCCAAGCCCTCTGCAATTCGCCGGAGCGGCCCCGGCCAGCGGGCGCCCACGATGACGAAAGCGCAGCAGAGAATCAGCGCTCCCTGGGAAAGCATGGCGAGATAGATGAAGTTCGTATGAAAGGAGAGCCACGCCACCTGCGGGTTCGTCGACAGCCCGTACAGGAAGGCTCCCGTCCCCACGACGAACAAGGCCGCGCAGATCGCCGTCAAGGGCTGGGGCAGGCGGCTGGGGCGTGCCCGTTCGACGGTACTCGGACCGGAACTCACGGCTGGCCTCCCTGTCCATTCAACATGCGGACGTAGTTGACGACGTTCCAGCGGTCTTCGGGAAGAATTCTCTGGTAGGACGGCATGCGGCCTCGACCCAGAGAAACCGTCGCGTAGATGTGACCGTCCGTGAGTCCCTTGGCCACGCTCATCGGACCGCCGATGGGCAGCACAAGGCCGAAGGGACCCTTCCCAAACGGCAACCCCGCGACCGGCCCGTCTCCACCGCCCTCCGCACCGTGGCACGTGGTGCAGTAGCGGTTGTAGATGACGGCGCCTCGCTCGATCGACTGGAATTCGAAGGCCACCGGGTTTTCCACGGCATCCTGCTCGGCAAAAGAGAGAGCGGCGAGGTCCGGAATGTCTCCCCAGCCCACCGGAACCGTTCCTTCCGGCGGCAGAAAGCCCTGCTCCTGGTCTTTGTAGGGCACGCGCTCAAAGGCCTGGAACGCCGGCTGGCGCTTCATCTGCGGAAACCAATCGCCGTCGTCGATCTGCTCCCAACATCCCAAGGACGCGACGAGCGCCAGGATTCCTGCCGCGGCAACGATTTTTCGTCCCTGGGAGTCACGCATCGACAACGTTGACCTCCTTTGCGGCGTGAGCCCGAAGCAGGGCTTCGATCTCGCTGACGTCGCGGTCGGCACACTGCACGGCCACTCCGAATTCTTCGGCGGAGAAACGCTTGCTGTACGCCTTGTCGAGCCGCTTCGGAGCCAGCCCTCCGACGATCAGGAGCCCCACCAGGGTCGCCAGGCCGCCGAGAAGAATCGTCAACTCGAAGCCGATGATCACGTACGCCGGGATCGATGCGTAGGCCTTGCCCCCGATCTTGATGGGCCAATCGAGGGACATCCAGATCTGCAGGGCAAATCCCAGAACGAGTCCCGTGAGCCCTCCCACCAGCGTAAACGCGCGAACACCGCTGGGCTTGGGATTCTCGGCCTCTTCCACCTCGGGAAAGGGGGCCGGCGAGTACGTCGTGATCTCGTCATGGCCACGGGCACGCAACTTGGTGACCGCCGCGGCCACGTCACTGGGAAGATCGAAAATGCTGACCAGGACCGGCATCAGTGGGCCTCCTGGGCCGCGTGATCCTTGGCGTGGATCGCGAGCTCCTTCACCTCGGTGATCGCAACCACCGGGAAGACCTTGAGGAAAAGCAGGAAGAGGACACTAAAGAGGCTGAAGCTTGCCACCAGGATCGAAAGTTCGACCGGGCTCGGGATATAGAGGCCCCAGGCCGCCGGCACGAAGTCACGAGACAGCGACGTAATGATGATGACGTATCGCTCGAACCACATTCCGATGTTGATGAGGACCGACAGGACAAAGAGGATCGGGATACTGGTACGGCACTTTGAAAACCACAGGATCTGGGGAGCAATGCAGTTGCAGAAGATCATGATCCACGTGGACAGCCAGTAGGGTCCGAACGCCCGCAAGTAGAACGACGTCTGCTCGAACTCCACGCCGCTATACCAGGCGATGAAGTACTCCATGGCGTAGGCGTACCCCACGATCCAGGAGGTAAAGAGCAGGAACCTCGACATGTTCTCGAGGTGGTAGTCGGTGATGATTCGATCGAGTCCCCAGATCCGACGCACCGGGATCATGATGGTGAGCACCATCGCGAACCCGCCAAAAATGGCGCCGGCTACGAAATACGGGGCAAAAATCGTGGCGTGCCAACCCGGCAGGATCGACATCGCAAAGTCCCAGGAAACCACCGAGTGGACCGAGAGAACCAGCGGTGTCGCCAGGCCGGAAAGGTGCAGCACCGTCCGGCTGTGCGCCTTCCATTGCCGACCCGTCCCCTGCCACCCCAGGGAGAGGACCGTGTACACGACCTTCTTGATGCCGTTCGGCGCGCGGTCGCGCGCGATGGCCAGATCGGGGATCAGTCCGACGAAGAAAAAGACCACCGAGATCGTCAGGTAGGTGTTGATCGCGAAGAGGTCCCACAGAAGCGGACTCTTGAAATTGACCCCGAGGCCCCGTTGATGGGGGTACGGGCGCATGAACTAGAACTTCCACAGCCGACCGATGTGACTCAGCGGACAGA
>JAZAOF010000190.1:0-5753 GCA_036228265.1 Myxococcota bacterium
GTGCACCCGCGGACCGTCGCCTTGCAGGGGCGCCGCAACGCGCGCGCAAGGTCCATCCGTCCACGTGTAGGCGGCCCGATCCGCGGGTGATCGATCTGCGAGGGGGCGTCGAAAAATCGCCGCCCCGTCACTTCCCGGACACATCCTGCACGAAAAGGGGATCAGGACCCCGTCACACGCGAGGGTGGCTGGACTTCGAAACCGAAGAGGTGCCCCCGGCGGCGATGCCATGCCGGGAGGGCGAGGGGCCCGCCTCCGCGGATTCGGCTCGTTGCTCCGGGTATACTCCCGGGCAATGTCCAGTTCCCGGGCCATTCTATTCCACCCCCAGGCTGGTCACCTCGAGGGGTTCCGACTGGGCGTTCGGTCTTCTTCGGTGGGCCCCTCCTCTTGGGGAAACCCAATCGAATACGGCACGGATCGACCGCTGGCCGGAACCCGTCGGATCGGACCGCTGGCTTTCGAGTTGTCCGCCCTGGATCACAGGGAAGCCGCGACCCTTGAAGGCCGCGTGTCGAACGTGGGTCGCGATCCCGTTGCGGTAGAGAGCGTGGTCGTGGGTTTCCGATGGTCTCCGCCTAGACCGGCCCCGCTTCGTTATCTGAAACACGGGTGGCAATCCTGGTCCTATACCGGGGTTCGCGATCTCGACGCGGCCGGAGAGCCGGCTTTCCCGTCGAGTCCGTGGCTTCGTTCGCTTCATCACGTCCATGCGGAGGTTCCGGCCGATCGGTCGGGCTGGCACGAGTCGGCCACGGTGGGGGTCGTAGGGTCTGCCGAGGCTGGCGAGGCCTGCCTCCTGGGTGCGCTCGAGGGGGGCGAGAATTTCTCGGTGGTCTACATGAAGCCCGTCGCCGGGGGCGTTGAGATCGAGCTCGAGCAGTCGGTCGAGGTGTGGCTGCAGCCGGGCGAAAGCCGGGTGTTGGAGCCGGTTCGCGTCGCACTCGGTCCCGATGCCTCGCGACTTCTCGAGGCCTACGCGACGCTCTGGGGTCGCCGGGGAAATGCTCGCACCGAAAGCCCCTTCCAGTCGGGTTGGTGCTCCTGGTACCGATTCTTTCACGAGGTCACCGAAGAGGATCTGCTGCGCAATCTCGATGCCCTTTCGCGTTCTCGCGATTCGCTTCCCGTCGACGTCGTCCAACTCGACGACGGTTATCAGCGCGCCATCGGGGATTGGCTCGAGACCAACGAAAAATTTCCAAGCGGCCTTCCATCGCTGGCGAAGCACATCCGTGATGCGGGTTTTACGCCCGGGCTCTGGACCGCTCCTTTTTGCGTCGTTCCCGAGAGTCGCGTGGCGCAGGCGCACCCCGAATGGTTGCTCCGCAAAGAGGAAGACGAAGACGAGTTTCTCGTCGGGACCTTCGTCCCGGCTTGGACCGCCACGGGGAGTGTTCACGCCCTCGATACGACCCGCGAGGAGGTGGTTCGGCACCTGGAATCGGTCTTTCGCGAGCTCGTTGCGATGGGGTTCGAGTACCTCAAGCTGGATTTTCTTCACAGTGTCGCCGCGCGGGCTCGTTCGGCGGACCCATCGGTCAATCGCTCCCAGCGACTACGGCTGGGTCTCGAGGCTGTGCGCCACGGTGCGGGGAACGAGGCTTTTCTGCTGGGTTGCGGTTGTCCCATGGGTGCCGCCATTGGCATCGTCGACGGGATGCGCATTGGGCCCGACGTCGGCCCCCACTGGGAGCCCGCGTCCCCGATACTCCCCGGGATCGAGGCGACGCTGCCATCCACGGCGAGCGCGATTCGCAGCGTGTTGCTGCGCTCTTGGATGCACCGACGTTTGTGGCAGAACGATCCCGACTGCCTGATGACGCGCCGAGAAGCGACGGCTCTCTCCTCGGTGGAAGCCGAAAGCCTGTCCCGTGCCATTGGAGCCACGGGCGGAATGGTGGTGTTTTCGGACGACGTTCCTACCCTCGGAGAGCCGGAGCGAGCACTCCTGCGCGAGACGCTCGGCCTGTCTCGTGACGTCGATGGGAGAGAAGCCCAGGGGGCCGCGCGTATCCCGGACCTCCTGGCGCACGGTGAGCCGGAGGCCATCGTGGCCGGGAGGGGGGCGTTCCCCGTGCGAGCGGTTTTCAACCTGGGAGAAGAGGAGAAAAATCGCCCCGGGTCGCCATCGCTCTCGCCGCACGCCAGTTTTGTCGAAGAAGCGAGTCCCCCCCGACCCCTGGCGGTCTTCTGCGATTTCGACGGGACGTTTTCGGTACAGGACGTGGGTTCGACTCTTGCGAGAATCCACCGCGTGGCGGAACGCCCGGCTGTCCAGGAGCGTTTTGCGAGGCGCGAGATCACCGCATGGGAATCGAACATGGAGTTGCTGGACGGTCTCGATCTTCCGGAGGCGGAACTCGACGCCTTTCTCCACACCGTCGACCTCGACCCGGGTGCCCGCGCGCTCCTGGAGTGGTGCCGAACCAGCGGTTATCGCTTTGAGATCCTGTCGGACGGCTTTGACACCAATCTCGATCGTCTTCAGAAAATTCACGGCGTCGAATTCGAATACCAGGCCAACCGCCTCGTCTACGACAGCGGGCGTTGGAAGATTTCGCCGGGCGCACCCGACCCAGCGTGTAGCTGTGGCACGGGCGTCTGCAAGCGCGCCCAGATCGAAACCTACCGCGAAGCACACCCCGGCGGAGCCATAGTCCACGTGGGAAACGGCCAGGTATCGGATCTTTGCGGTGCGATCGCCGCCGACCTGGCCTTCGCGAAAGATACGCTGGCGCCCGCGCTTTTTGCGAGAGGAGAGCCTTTCCTGGCCTTCGACACGCTGGACGAAGTCGTCGCGATCCTGGAAGGCTACGGGTTCGGCCCTCCCCCCCCTGAAAACCGCTAGTCTCGGACGCCATGCCTTCCCTGGAATCGAAACCGATCGTAGTCGTGGGAGCGGGCCTCGCGGGTCTCGCCGCCGCTTGGAAGCTCCGCCAGGCTGGTTTACCGGTCGTCGTTCTCGAGAAGGAGGGCCGCGCGGGGGGACAGTGCTGCGGTGAGCGTGTACAGGGTTTCGACGCGGAGCGCGGGCTCCCCTTGGTCATGTCGGGCGATACCGCGATCCTGGACTGGCTGCGCGAGGTGGGCCTGGCCGACACGCATCTGCCGTTGCGATCGGTCGCCGTGGCCCATCTTCGCAGGGGACGGCCTGTTCCGGTCAGAACCGACTCGCTGCGTGGCTTGTCTTCGATCCCCGGCCTGGGTGGGTTTGACGCTCTGCACCTGGTTCGCCTCGCCCGACTGATGCGTCGCTATGCACCTCTGCTCGACCCCGGCGCTCCGGAGCGTGCGGCGGATCTCGATTACCGGAGCGTGGGTGATTTCACCAAGCTCTACTTCGGAAGGAGAATTCTCGAAAACTGGATCGAACCGATGCTCGCTTCGACCAGCGGGGGCGGCGTCGATTCGGCAAGCCGGGTTGCGAGCTTGATCCAGTGGCTCGAAGAGGATCGTTCGCGCTGGGGGCTTCCCCGGGCTGGCCTGGACATGCTTGCGCGGACCGTCTCGGAACGGCTTTCCATGCGTTACGGATTCGAAGTCGAAGGCATCCAGGCTCTGCCATCCGGGGGTTACCGCGTTGCGACGTCGCAGGCGTCGGGGAGCGGCGAAACCTTCGAAGCCCAGGCCGTCGTTTTCGCCGTTTCTGCGGTAGCCGCGCGACAACTGGCCCAGCCCTGTCTCATCCTGGCGGAGCAGGACGCTCTCGGGCCGATTCGCTACGCCCCCGGAGCAACCCTGGCGATTGCGGCACCACGCGCGGGAGCCGCGGTTCCCGAGTTCGTCCGCGTGCCTCGGAGCGAGGGGCTCCCCATCGAGTCGTACCTGGTCGAGCCCGGCCAACCCGGCGGTCGTGTGCCCCAGGGCAGCGGACTCGTGACGCTCGTGGCTCGCGAGGACTTTGCCAGGGAGCACGTCGCGGCGGGAGACGACGTGGTGACGAAGGCGTTGAAGTCCGCGTTTGATCGCATCGACTCGCCCGGACGGGAGGGCATCCGTTTCATGCGTCTCTACCGGACGCCGACCTTCCTTCCGTGCCAGGACGTCGGCTTCTTCCGCCAGTTGGCCAATTTCCAGAAGGTCCAGCCCTGGCTTCGCTCCCAGGGGCGCCGTCTCTATTTTGCGGGGGATTATCTCTGCGGGGTTCGCGCGAACGGTCGGGTGCAATCGGGTTCGAGAGCGGCGCAGGCCCTTCTCGAAGACCTGGGCCATTCCACGTGAACGTGTCCCGGCGCTCCGGGATTTTTTTCGTGGTGTTGGGCCTTGGTGCCTGCGCGACCCTCGAATGGGAGCCCGGATATCTGCATCGCTCCGAGCCGGTCGCGGGAGCCGAACGCGTCGGTTCCGCCGAGTGCGGGGTATGCCACGAGGAGGTCCAGGGGCACCGGCGCATTGCCGCCTACCACGCCGATTGCGAGAGCTGTCACGGCGGAGGGAGCCTGCACTCCGATAGCGAAGATCCGCTCGAGGTCCGTTACCCGTCCAACACCGATTGTCTCCTGTGCCACGCGGTCGGGTACGACACCCACCTCCAATGGGGAACCGGCGAACATTCGCGAGCGGGGCTCTACTGTTCCGATTGCCACAACCCCCACGACCCCAACCGCTCGCATCTGCGCGTCTTTTCGCAGCCGGGTTCCCGGGACATGGACGCCCAGTCGCGTCTCTGTATCGAGTGTCATCGCGATGTCTCGGCCCAGTTCAATTTCCCCTCGCATCATCCCGTGAGAGAAGGGGGCATGGGTTGCACCAGTTGCCACGACCCCCACGAGGATTCGCGGGTAGCCCACGGCACCGGCAACCAACTCTGCGCAGAGTGCCACCAGGACGTCGTCGGCCCCTGGGTTTTCGAGCACCCCCCGGTGGTCGAGGATTGCCTTTCGTGCCACGCGCCCCACGGTGCGGTCACCGGCGAACTGCTTCATACCATCGAGGCGGTGGGGTGTCTCTCGTGCCATACCCTGAACGACGAATATCACCACGATCAGAATGCGACGGGAGTGGCCGGGAATACACAGATCGAGAGAGATTTCCCAACAGACCCTGGGCAATTGATCAAGCCGAACGAGGCCCGCACCTATCTTCAGCGCTGCACCAACTGCCATAGCGCGATCCACGGATCCTACAGCGATCCGAAGCTTCGGTTCTGAACGCGTGGGCGTTTGGCTTGCGCGTGTTCTCGTCGCCGCGGTCGCGATGGTTTCGCTCTCGACGGTTCCGGCAATCCCGGCCCAGGCGGATGAAGAAGAGGCTGAAGAAACCCTCCGGTTCGTGGCCAAGGCCACGCTCGGCAGCCACCTCTACCGGATTACGTCTCCCTTCGATACCTCGAACGTCTCGGATTTTTTCAACCAGTGGCGTTACATCCGCAACCAGGGAGGCCGCCCGCCCTATTTTGTCGACCTCTTCCACGCCGAGTTCGGCTTGCAACGCAGTGACGAGACCTTTTTGGCCCGCGTCGAGCGCTGGAGTTTCAACGCCCTGAACGAGCGTGGTCTCTTCGAGATCAATTGGAAGGGCCTCGAAGTGGATGGCGATTGGCGCCGCTACCGGGGCGACTACCTGCGGCTTCTTCCCCAGGGAACAGGCGAGGGAGAAGATTTCGCGTTCGCCGGCCAGTACAACACCGAGTTCGATCCAGGCGGCTCCTTGGACGACCTCACCGAAACGGTCTTCGGTTCGAACCATCGCTTCTGGATCCGGCGACAGTCCGTGGGTGGCGAGATTTCGCTGCGCCCGGAGGAACAGGG
>JAZAOF010000191.1:0-10526 GCA_036228265.1 Myxococcota bacterium
CGCGCCACCGACGAGCGCAACGCGACCCTCGAGAAGGTCTTCGCAATCACGGTGACCGACGTCTTCGAGAACTCGCCTCCCTCATTTGCCGACGCCAACGCCACCTTCACCACCGCCGAAAACAATGCCTCGGCCTTCCTCGTAGCCGCGACCGATCCCGACGCCGACGCCAACTTGGTTTATTCCAAGTCCGGACCGGATGCGGGCAAGTTCATCCTCAACGTGGCCACGGGGCAACTGACCTTCTCCAATCCTCCCGACTACGAGAATCCGACGGATGCCGACCAAGACGGCGTTTACGAGGTAATCCTGTCCGTCACCGACGGCACGGCCTCAAGTTCCAAGGACTTGAGGATCACGGTAGGCGACGTCTTCGAGAACAGGGCTCCCACGTCCATTGACTTGAACGGCACCTCCGTCGCCGAGAACCTGCCTGCGGCGACCATCCTGGGCGAGTTCAACGCCACCGACCCCGATCTCCTTGACCATCACAGCTTCTCATTTGCCGGTCCTGATGGAAATCTTGCCCTCCATGATACGTTGGTTGCGTATTTAACAAACGATGTGGTCGAATACAATGGCACCTTTTGGAAAGCACTGGCTGACTTGGCGCCTCATGGCATCCACGACCCTGCTTCGAGTTATGCTGAAGGTCATCGCGTAAGCAATGGTTCGGGAAAGTATTACCAAGCCAATTCAAGTTGGCATAATACAGCAGCCTGGGCATCGCACTCTTGGTATGACGCTGGTACAATCGTTTCATATCAGGGGAAATTCTATCGCTCAAAATCCTATCACAAGACGAAGACTCCCACGACCAGACCCGATTATTGGGACTTGCTCGACTTGAGTTTGAACGGCTCCTCTTGGAATGACGTTACAGCAAAAGCCACACCCGGTGGCGCCTTCTGGGAGATCTTCGATCCGGTTTACGACAACCACCAATTCAACATCGACGTCAACGGCACCTTGAAGACGGCAACCATCCTCGATCACGAGGCCAACGCCACCCGGATCATCCGCGTAAAGGCCACCGACGAGCACAACGCCAGTTTCGAGAAGACATTCACCATAACGGTTCTGGACGATCCCGCCGACAACAACGCGTCGGTTGCGGACTCAAACGCCACCGTTTCGGATAACAATGGCACTGCACAAGACACGAACGCCACAGTGCAGGATACGAATGCTACAGCCCCGGATACCAACGGTACCATCCCCGACGCGAATGCAACAATTCCCGACGTCAACGCCACCGGAGCCGACGGTAATGCGACAGTGCCGGATACAAATGCCACGGTTCCCGACACTAACGGAACCATCCCCGACGCGAATGCAACAGTTCCCGACGTCAACGCCACCGTAGCCAACGGTAATGCGACAGTGCCGGATACAAATGCCACGGTCCCGGATAACAATGTCACCATTCCCGATACGAACGCCACCGCGCAGGATACTAATGCTACCGTCCAGGACACCAACGGAACCATCCCTGACGTAAATGCAACAGTTCCCGACGTCAACGCCACCGTAGCCGACGGTAATGCGACAGTGCCGGATACAAATGCCACGATTCCCGACACGAACGCTACCGTCCCTGATACTAATGCAACCTTGCCCGACACAAATCCAACGCTGTCGGACAGCAATGTGACAATTCCCGACGGGAACGCGACCTCGCAAGACGGGAACGCCACCGTTTCTGATGGTAATGCCACCGTAGCCGACACCAATGCAACTGCGACGGACAGCAATGCGACAATTACCGACGGGGACGCGACTTCCGTTTCCGATGAAAACGAAAGCGTCGTGATTACCGCGCCCATTTATCCCCCGATCGCGAGGACCTTGCCGGGAGTCGTGGAGGCAAACGGAAAGCTTCGGTTGAGCGGCAGGATATTGACGGACGGGGGCTCGCCCGTGACGGGGGTCGGCTTCCTCTTGTCGAGCTCTTTGCGGATCGATCCCGACGACCCCGAGACGGTTCGCCTTGCGGCCACCTTGTCGGGAACGAACTTCGGCCTGCTCACGGAACCGCCCGACCCGGGACGGCGAATCTATTTCCGAACCTTCGCCAGGAACGCAGCGGGCGAGACCTACGGCGTCCGCAAGCGCGTGAACCTGCCCGACCCGCCCGCGACGCCGCAACCCTGGTGGAGCGCGATCGAGGAAGCCGCCGCCGGTTGGCGTCACTCGCCCTGGTTCGGGGCCTTCCTCCCCTACTCTTCCGGCTGGCTGTACCATGCCGACCTCGGTTGGCTATACGCCCAACCGGACGGGACCGACGGACTCTGGCTCTGGATGGAGGGCAAGGGCTGGTTGTGGACGAATCCCGGCGCCTATCCCTACCTCTTCCGCCACGAGGGTTCCGTCTGGCTCTACTTCCTCAAGCGGAAGGACGGACGGGCCCGCTTCCACGACCACACCACCGGCGGCGTGGAATAATCCGACCAAGAGGCGGAGGTGAATCCCAGCGGGTGAGTTTCGCTTTTACCTTGTGAACGAGAGGCTTCCGCACAGGATGATGAAACCTGATTCCATTTCCCTCCCGCCTTGATTTTTCGTTGAAGATTCTTTCCACAGTCACGCTCCCCACCCTTGCGACAGGGTGGCTCTCTTTGTTTCTCGCGTTGCAAAGCGCCTTCGGGGGAAACGACTTCTGGGTCGATTCCGACGGGGACGGGACAAGCGACGCCGAGGAAGTCGCAATCGGCAGCGACCCGGAGGACAACGCCTCCTTCCCCGTCCTCATCTCGGGAACCGTCGCTTACGACGGCGACGCCACCGGACAGGTACGCGTCTTCGCGACGACGGGTTTCGGCGGCGTGGTCGTCGTCGATATGAACGACTCCTATGGAGACGGCTGGAACGGGGCCGAGTTGACCATCTTCGACGATGCCAACGCCACAGTCTTCGAGGGAACTCTTCCCGAAGGACGCGAGGCCTCGACAACGGTCGAACTAGTGGGTGGACAAAACTATCTGATCAAGGTTTCGGAAGGCAGTTATCCTGAGGAAATAGGCTGGAAGATCTCGGCCGGCGGCGAGACTCTCGTCATAGGGGGAGCCCCGGCAACCGGATTGACCTTTGCCAATCCCGGAATGAGCAGGGAGTTCGTCATGCCCCAACCGGGCGCCTATCAGATGACGGTGCCGAGCGACGACGCCTATGCAGTGAGCGCATACCTCGACAGTGACGGCAACGGCCTAAGATCTTTCCTCGAGCCGGCAGGCCTCCACTCGGAGGAACCCGTCTCGGCCAGCGCAAACCTGTCCGGAATCAACGTCGAACTGCATGACAATGCCGCACCTACCGATCTGGTTCTTTCGGGCGGCGCGGTAGCCGAAAATCAGGCTGCGGGGACCCTCGCGGGCATCTTTGCCGTGACCGATCCGGACGACTTGAACGGGAGCGGGACCTATTCCCTCGATCTAGTCGACGGCGAGGGCTCCGAACATAACCACCGCTTCGCCATCGAGGGCAACCGGTTGAAGGCCGTTTCCCTGGATTACGAATCCGGACCCGTCCACTCCATCCGAGTTCGGGCGAACGACGAACGGGGGGCTTTCATCGAGAAGGTCTTTGCCGTCCTCGTCATCGACGATCGAGGAGACAACCCGATCAACGTCTCGACCGAAAAGATGATCCCCTCGAACGCCGACCCATCCGACCACTTCGGAGAATCGGTAGCCTTGTCCGGCAACGTTGTGGTGGTCGGTGCGCATGAAGATGAAATTGGCGACCGCAACGATACCGGAGCGGCCTATCTCTATCGTGTGGAAGACGACGGCAGCCTCGCGCCTCTGGGCAAGATCACCCCTCCGGACGGCGAGGAGGGCGACGAATTCGGGGAATCCGTGAGCGTTTCCGGAAATCTTGTCGCGATCGGCGCGGAAGGAACCGACCGGGACGACGAAGAAGATGCCGGAGCGGCGTATCTCTACCGTGTGGAAGACAACGGCAGCGTGACTCATCTGGCCACGATCACCGCTCCCGACGGCGAGGAAGGCGACGAATTCGGGGAATCCGTGAGCGTTTCCGGGAATATTCTGGCTATCGGGGCGGACGATGCGGACCTACAGGAAAAATCAAGCGTCGGAGCGGTTTATCTCTTCCGTGTGGAGGACGACGGAAGCGTTGCCTACCTGACCAAGGTGACCGCGCCGGACGGGGACGAGGATGATTGCTTCGGGTGGTCGATCTCCCACTCTGGCTCCCTGCTCGCGATAGGCGCGCCATGGGCCGACGTGGGTGAGGAATCCGATGCCGGGGCCGGCTATCTCTATCGCTTGGAGGCCAACGGCAGCGTGACGCATCTCGCCAAGGTCACCGCGCCGGACTCGGCCGAGGACGATGAATACGGGAAATCCGTGAGCGTTTCGGGAAATATCGTCGCGATCGGAGCGGGCGGGACCGATCTCTACGGAAAGGAGGATGCCGGAGCTGCCTACCTCTACCGTCTGGAGGAGAACGGCAGCGTGTCGCATCTTGCCACGATCACCGCGCCGGACGGCGCCGAAGATGATGAATTCGGGGAATCCGTGAGCGTTTCCGGGAATATTTTGGCGATTGGGGCAGACGAGGCCGATTCGGGGAAAGAGTCGGGCGCGGGAGTGGCCTATCTTTACCGCGTCGAGGACGACGGCAGCGTAACGGCCCTGGGCAAGGCCACGGCCCCGGACGGGGACTCGAACGACGAGTTCGGTCATTCCGTCTCCCTGTCGGGCTACCGCTTGGCGGTCGGGGCGAACTACGCCGATGCGGACGAGCATTCGAACGCGGGCGCGGCCTACCTGTTCCACCTCCACAAGATCGAGTTATCCAACGGTTTCGCATCCGAGAACCAACCTGCGGAAAGTGTCGTCGGTCAACTGAAGGCGTCGACCCCGTTCGACGTCGATGGCGAAGATCAATACGATTTTTCCCTCGTGGTCGGCAACGGTTCCCGGGACAACGACCTTTTCCGCATCGACGCCAACGGCACCCTCAGGACGAATGAAATCCTCGACTTCGAGGAGCTCGAGGACGACGACGGCGAGGTAGTCCTAACCATTCGCGTGAAGGCCGTCGACGATCGCAACGAGACTTTCTACGAAACCCTGTCCGTCTTTCTCATCGACGACGAGGAGGAAGACGCCGACGGCGACGGCCTCAAGGAATTCGAGGAGGAGGCCCTCGGCACCAGCGAACTCGACAAGGATTCCGACGGCGACGGGATCGAGGACGGCAATGAGGTCGCCATCGGCACCGACCCGGACGACAACGCCTCCTTCCCCGTCGTCATCTCGGGAACCGCAACCTACGACGGCAACGTCACGGGACAGGTACGCGTCCTGGCCATGGAAGGTTCGGGCGGCGTGATCGCGATCGAGATGCACGACTCCTACGGAGACGGCTGGAACGGGGCCGAGTTGACCATAACGGACGACGCCAACCACACGGTATACGCGGGAACTTTCCACGAGGGAAACGAAACCTCGGTCACGATCGAGCTCATGCCTCAGAGTACTTACTCAGTCGACGTCTCGGAAGGAGAATACCCCGAGGAGGTGAGCTGGGAAATCTCCGCCGACGGCGAGGTCATTGCCTCGGGCGAAGCCCCCGAAGAGGGCGTGACTTTCGCCGCTCCGGGGTTCGTCAAGGAAGTCGCCCTGGCCCAAACCGGAGCCTACCAACTGACTGTCCCGAGCAACCTGAGCTACAAAGTGGCCGCCTTCATCGATCTTGACGGCGACGGGGAGATCGCTCCTCTCGAGCCAGCCGGCTTCCATTCCGAGGAACCCTTCACGCCCAGCGCAAACCTGTCCGGGATCGACGTCCGGATGATCGACAACGCGGCTCCGACCGACCTCGCGCTATCGGTCGGCCCCGTGACGGAAAATCATCAGGCGGGTTCTCTCGTGGGGTCGTTCACCGTCAGCGACCCGGACGACTTGAACGGTTCGGATCATTATTTCATCGATCTCGTCGACGGCAACGGATCCGATCACAACCGACACTTCGCCGTGGAGGGCAACCGATTGAAGGCCGTCTCTCCCGATTATGAATCCGGCCCCGTTCACTCCATCCGCGTTCGGGCGATCGACCATCGCGGGGCCGCCGTCGAGAATACTTTTTCCATTACCGTCCTGGACGATCCCAGGGACGATCCGCTCGAACTCGGGAACTCGAGGCTGTTCGTCCCCGAACCTGCGGAGAATGATCGATTCGGATCCGCGATTTCCTTGTCCGGCGACCTGCTGGCGGTCGGCTCCTCTCGAGACGACGGAACGGAACACGACGCAACGGGCGCGGTCCATCTGTACCGGACGGATGCCAACGGCAGCGCCGCCTACCTCGCCGGGGTCACGGCGCCGGAGGGAGTCGAGGACGACGAATTCGGCAGCTCGGTTTCCTTGTCCGGCGATCTGCTGGCGATCGGCGCCCCGCGAGCCGCCGGGATCGACCGCAATAATACCGGAGCGACCTACCTTTACCGGGCGGAATCCAACGGCACCGTCACCTACCTGACCAAGTTGGCGGCCCCCGACGGCGGCGAGTACGACTGGTTCGGCAGCTCGATCTCGCAGGCGGGCGACTTTCTTGTAATCGGCGCCCCGAGAGCCGACGGGATCGACCGCAACGATACCGGAGCGGCCTACCTCTACCGGGCGGAATCCAACGGCACCGTTACCTACCTGACCAAGTTGGCGGCCCCCGACGGCGGCGAGTACGACTGGTTCGGCGGCTCGATCTCGCAGGCGGGCGACCTTCTGGTGATCGGCGCTCCGGGAGCCGGCGGGATTGATCACAACAATACCGGAGCAGCCTACCTTTACCGCGCGGAATCCAACGGCAGCGCCACCTATCTCGCCAAGTTGACGCCCCCGGATGAATCCGAGGAGAATGGGGTCGGCTCTTCGGTAAGCGTTTCGGGAAACGTCGTGGTGATCGGGGCGTGGGGAGTCGACACGGACGACAATCAAGACGCGGGAGCGGCCTACGTTTACAGGGTGGAGGGCGACGGCGGCGCCACCCGGGCCACCTACCTGACCAAGTTGACGGCCCCGGACGCCGTCTCGTACGCCTACTTCGGTTATCCGATGTCGCAGTCCGGCGACTTGTTGGCGATCGGGTCGGTCAACGGAATCTATATGTATCGCGTGGATGCAAACGGTTCCGTGACGGGTCTGGGGAAGGCGAACTTCCCGGACGTCCCCGAAGACGTTTCCGCCGATGAAGGAGCAATATCGCTGTCGGGAGAACTGATGGCCGTCGGGTTGATACTGTTCGGTCCGGAAGGTGAAGGAGAAGAAACGGACGGGGATGAGGAAGACGAAGACGATTCGGAGGAAGACGCAACCGGAGCGGTGTATCTTTTCAACCTCGCGAGCCTCGACAACGAACCTCCCTCTCACATCCATCTCGAAGGCGCCGCGGTAGCCGAGAACAAGGTTCCCGGAACCGTCGTCGGCCGGCTCCGTGCCGTCGACCCCGATGACCAAAGCGGCGCGGGCGAATACCACTTCGAGTTGGTCGAGGGCAACGGCTCCCGGCACAACCATCTCTTCGCCATCGACGCGAACGGCACTCTCCGCGCCGCAGCGGTTCTCGACTACGAGGACAACGCCGTCCCAAGCATCCGGGTTCGAGCCTCCGACGAGTACGGCGCGAGCGTCGAGAAGACGTTCGAAATCAGCGTGACCAACGTCTTCGTTCCCGTCGTCCGCACGTTGCCCGTGGTGGTGGACGTGAACGGCAGCGCGACCTTCCGCGGCAAGGTTCTTTCGGACGGCGGTTCGGTCGTGACTTCGGTGGGAGCGAAGGCAAGCGTCGACCTGCGATTCGAGAACCCGATCGTACTCTCGGGCGCCCTCGACGCCTCCACGGGGGAATTCGTGGCGGCGGGCGCCGGCTTGGAACGGGGAAAGCAGTACTTCTACCGAGCATTCGCCACCAATGCCGAGGGGACGACCGAAGGGACGAGTCAACGATTCGCGACGCCCGTCGCGACTGCGCCTGCCGCGCGGTGGTGGGACGGGACGGAAGAAGCCGCCGCCGGTTGGCGTCACTCCCCCTGGTTCGGGGCCTTCCTCCCCCACTCTTCCGGCTGGCTCTACCATGCCGACCTCGGTTGGCTATACGCCCAACCCGTCGCAACCGACGGACTGTGGCTCTGGATGGAGGGCAAGGGCTGGTTGTGGACGAACCCCGAAACCTACCCGTACCTGTTCCGCAACGAAAGTTCCTCCTGGCTCTACTTCGTGAAGCGGAAGGACGGCCGGGCCCGCTTCTACAACCATTCCACCGGCGGCGTGGAGTAATCCGACAAACAAGCGTAGGCGACGAGGAAACTGCACTCAGGCGAGGATTTCCCTAACCACCCTGCCGCCGACGTCGGTCAGGCGGAAGTCGCGCCCGGCGTAGTTGTAGGTCAGGCGTTCGTGGTCCAGACCAAGCAAGTGGAGCATCGTGGCGTGGAGGTCGTGAACGTTCACCTCGTCGCGAACGACGTAATAACCGAATTCGTCCGTTTCGCCGTGAACCACGCCGCCCCTGATCCCGCCGCCGGCGAGCCACATGGAAAAGGCGTGCGGGTGATGATCTCGACCGTCCCCGCCCTGGGCCGCGGGCGTACGGCCGAACTCAGTGCCAAACACCACGAGGGTCTCGTCAAGCATGCCTCTCCCCTTGAGGTCGCGCAGCAAACCGGCGATGGGTTGATCGACTTTGACTGCGTTGCTCGAGTGATTGCCCTTCAGGCCGCCGTGGGCATCCCAGTAGTTTCGCGGATAACTGTGGTTGACCTGGATGAAGCGCACTCCCGCCTCGGCCAATCGGCGGGCGAGCAGACACTGGCGACCGAATTCATCGGTATGCTTGCCGCCGACGCCGTACAACACGCGCGTCGGCTTGGTCTCGTCCTCGAGATCGAACACTCCGGGCGCGGCCATCTGCATGCGGAAGGCAAGCTCGAACGACTCGAGGCGGGCCTCCAGTCGGCCGTCCGCAGCCTCTAGGCCCAGATGCCTTCGATTCTGCACTTTCAGGTAATTCAGGAGACGTCGCTGCCTCGCCTCCGGGGCGGCGGGAGCGAGGTTGGGAATCTCGGCGTCCCTGAAGGAGGTATTTCCATCGCCGATGCGCATCCCCTGGTAGGCGGCGGGCAAGAACGCCGAGCCGAAGTTCTGGGCGCCGCCGTGATACGAGGAGGGGCTCAGGGCGATGAAGCCGGGTAGATTCCGGTTTTCCACGCCCAGTCCGTACAGCGTCCATGCCCCCAGGCTCGGGCGCATGAACACTCCGTCGCCCGTGTGCAGGGACAGGGCGGCGGGACCGTGGGAGACCTGCTTGCCGTTGGTCATCGATCGGACGAGCGCGATCTCGTCCATGCATTCGCCGATCTTCGGAAAAAGCTCGCTCACCTCCGTGCCGCATTCCCCGTATCTGCCGAAGCTCCAGGGCGACTTGAGGAGATTGCCCGTGTCCGCGAACTCGAAGTCGGGTTTAGAAATGGGGAGCGGTTGCCCGTGACGCCTCGCCAGCTCGGGCTTGGGGTCGAACGAGTCCACGTGCGAAACCCCGCCGTGAAGGAAGAGAAAGATCACTCGTTTCGCCTGTGCAGGAAAGTGCGGTTTTCGAAGGGACAGGGGCGACCCCAGGGTCTCCGCAGTCAGCATTCCCGAGAACGCCATCCCGCCGAATCCGCAGGCTATTCGGGAGAGCGTCTCGCGACGCGTGAGTCGAGCGTGAGGATCAGTCGGGTTCATTCGAGGTAGATGAATTCGTTGAAGCAGAAAACCGCTTGGCAAAGCTCCCGCCAGGCCTCGGCCTCGTCGGGCCCCGAGGATTCGAGAAAAGCCAGGGCGTCCGCCTTCTCCTCGACGCGGGGCATGCGACCGAGGCTCCGGCGCCACAAGAGTTCCAGTCGAGCGACGTCGTCCGAAGCGGCCTTGCTGAGCAGGGACGCCAGGTGACCCGCCTGCTCAGGAATAAAGGGATTGTTCAGGAGGTAGGCCGCCTGCGACGGGACTATGCTTTCGCCTCGACCGGCGACGACCTGGTTGGCGTCTACGGCGTCGAACAGGGCGAGCAGGTCGGGTTGACCGTTGCGGATCACGGGCAGGTAGAGGCTTCGCCTGTTCGACTTGTATCCTTCCCATCGACTGTTGATCGTGCTGGCCGAAACCACGCCTCGCTTCTTGTCGACGACGTCACCGACCTTAAAGGCCTTCTCGATGATTTCGTTTCCTCCCAGGCGTCGTTCGAGTTGGCCGCTCACGGCAAGGATGGCGTCGCGAAACTGCTCCGCCTCTAGCCGACGCAATTGGGGCGTGTGAAAGGCGAAGTCGGGATTTCTCGAACCGTCTCGAACGGCGGACTGGCGGTAGGCGTTGGACAAGACCATCATGCGGTGCATCCGCTTCAGCTTCCAGCCGCCCGAGACCAACTCGGCCGCCAGCCAGTCGAGCAACGCGGGATCGGCGGGAAGGGCGCCCTTGACCCCGAAATTATCCGTCGACTCGACGATTCCCTTCCCGAAGTGA
>JAZAOF010000192.1:0-6942 GCA_036228265.1 Myxococcota bacterium
ACACCGACGAGGATCGGGATATGACGGGCATGATCGGGTTCATACTCGCCCTGTGGCTGTTGGCCGAGGTCAATTTCTTGCGGCGAAGCGAGGAGAAGACGACGGACGATTTCAAGCGAACCCCGGAGGAAGAGCGGCGATGGGGGGATTGCCAGCGAGGCTACCAGAAGGCCGAAGCCCTCTATCGGCGCGTAAAACGCGATAGGCAGAACCTGGAACCCCTGATCGCTCGCACCCGGCGTCTCAAGGATGGAACCTTTGACAGGCGCTACAAGGCGGGAAAGATGCTCAACCGCGAGCTTCCGCGACTCGAGCAGGCACGCCGTGAAGCACTCGCCGAAAAGAAAACTCAAGGGGAGCGGGTGCTTGGACTGGAAAAACTCCCCGATATTCGTCGAGACCGGTGGGTGCGCGCAGAGAGCTTTCGCGGGGCGTGTCGCCATGGTGTTGTCTTGCTGCCCGTCCTGGTCGCCCTCGATGCGGGTGGGGTTGGCGGGGCGAACCGCCCCCACGGGCTTCTTCTCCTGCTCCTATGGAGTGGACTCGCGGGGGCGCTTGCGCTGAAATACGTATACTCCACCCGGAAGGCATTGAGGGTGTAAACCCGAGGAGGACCGCATGGCGGATGAACTGATTCCGGACATTACACTGGTGGACAACACGAGCCAGCGCCTGCCGTGTGTTCTCGTGCTGGATGGATCGGCTTCGATGGAGGACAAGGGCGCCGAGACCGATGCGATCCGGGAGCTCAACGCGGGTCTCAAGGTCCTGGAAGAAGAACTCAAGGGAGACGATGTCGCCTCGCAACGGGTGCAGGTGTTGGTGATCCGGTTGGGGGATGACGATCGCGTCGAGATCGTTCTGGACTGGACCGACGCGATGGATTTCTCGGCCCCGACGATCGAAGCCAATGGTCGAACGCCCCTGGGCGAGGCCATGCGCCTGGCTCTTCAGAAGATCGAGGACCAGAAGGCCGAGTACCGGGCCCACGGAATCAGCTACAACCGCCCATGGGTCTTCCTGATCACGGACGGCTACCCCACGGACACGGACTGGGAAGAAGCGGCCACGGAATGCCGCGAGGCGGAAGACTCGAATCGAGCCACCGTATTTGCCATCGGGACGGACGGCGCGGATTTTGAGGCGCTGGGGAAATTTTCCAATAAAAAACCGGTTCGGCTCGAGGGACTCAAGTTCAAGGAACTCTTCGTCTGGCTGAGCCGAAGCGCGTCTTCGGTATCCCGGGAAGGGCCCGACCAGGCGGTTCAGATCGAGACCCCCGCGGACGCCGGTTGGGGCGAGATCGTCTCCTAGGGTCCTGTCCCGTGGAATGGAAGTGTTGCGGTGCTTCGGTCATGGGCTCGTACCACCGGGAAGGCGGCATCGCCTGCCAGGATGCCCACGCGATCCGGGTGGGAGCCGCCGGGGATCTTGCGCTGGTGGTCGCCGATGGCGCGGGGAGCGCTTCCCATTCGGCGTTGGGGGCCGAGTTGCTCTGCCAGCGCGTCGCCGACGCCCTCATCGGTTGCCCGGAGGCGCCCGTCGAGGCGGTAGCTGAAGCGGTTGAAATCGCGATCGAGGAGCTCCGGGGAGAACTTTCGTCTCCTGGCCCCGAGACGGGCGAGTCCTCGGAGGGAGAGGCGACTCCGGGCTTGCGCGATTATGCGGCCACCCTGGTGGCCTGCTGCCTTCGACCGTCCGGGGGAGTCTTCGTCCATATCGGGGATGGCGCGGCCATCGCCATGGACAGCCAGGCGGGAGAGGCGCAGTTGATTTCTCCCCCGGAGAACGGCGAATACGCCAACGAGACATTCTTCTTCACGATGCCTTCTTGGCGAGAACACCTGCGCGTGACTTCTTGCGGCGAAGAGATTGACACGGTTTTCCTGGTGAGTGACGGGGTGACCCCGCTGGCCGTAGGGAAGGACGGGATGCCTTTCATGCCCTTCGTCCAACCGCTTCACGACCACCTGGTGGGCTGGGAACGCGGCGAGGGCGAACGCCGGGTCGCCGCAACCCTCGGATCCGAGCAGGTGGATCGGATCACCGGCGACGATCGCACCCTCGTCTGGGCGACGAGGGCGATGGGCGGCTGAGTGAAGGTCTACCTGCGGTCGTCCGACGGCCAGCGAACTTCCATCGCCCCGGGCAAACGGATCGGTGGGGGTGGGGCCGGAGACGTCTTCCAGGTCGCGAGTCGCCCGGGCGAGGTCGTAAAGATCTACCGGGCCGAGACCACTCGGCAGGCCTACGCGGAGAAGATCGAAGCGATGTTGGCGGTTCCACCGCTTTTCCCCCAGGTCAAGAAGGGCGAGCGTGTTCTCCACCAACTGGCCTGGCCCACCGCCGTCGCAGAAACGGAAACGGGAAAATTCCTGGGCTTTGCGATGCCCGAGATCGATTTCAAGCACGCGATCTCCCTCGAGCGCATGCTCCAGAAGCGCTCGCGCGAGACGAGCGGGCTTCCGGCGGCGTATCGCCACCGCGTCGTGGCGGCGTTCAACACGGCTGCGCTGCTTACCCGCCTCCACGACCGGGGCCACCATGTCATCGACCTGAAGCCGGTCAACATTCTTCTCTACCGGGAAAACATGCGGCTGGCTCTCGTAGATTGTGACGGTTTCAGCATCCTCGGAGCGAACAAAAAGCGCTACAGCGCAGAGCAGTATACGGCCGAGTACATTGCCCCCGAAAACATCCGGCGCCGACCGGCCGAACTGGGTGAGAGCCAGGATCGGTTCTCGCTGGCGGTCATCATCTTCCGGTTGCTCAACAACGGGATTCACCCCTACCAGGGGCGGCTCCGGAACCCGTCGAGCGGCGAGCAACTTCCGACGCTTCACGAGGGCGTGGCGGCGGGTCTCTATGCCCATGGTCTCACGCCGCATCCGCGCCTCGACCCCTCCTTCGCCACGATTCACGAGAGCTTTTCGCCGAAGTTGCGCGAACTCTTCGACCGGGCATTCCAGAAGCCGAGCAATCGCCCGGCGGCACGCGAGTGGCAGGAGGCACTTCGGATCTATGCCGACCCGGAGCGAGGCCAACTGCGGTCGTGTGAACAAAATCGGGAAGAACACGCGCACTTCGGCCACGGATGCGGATGGTGTGACCTCGATTCCCGATTGGATGGGCTCGTAAGGCCTGCTCGCCCGGCCAGGGGGCTTCGGAGGCGGAAGAAGTCACCGGCTCGCACCCGGCCCACGCCGCAGGCCCAACCGATTGCTCTGGCCCCGCTCGTTCACGCCGGTAGCCGGCGCTGGCTCTATGCTGCGCTCGCGGCGGCCGGGATCGCCCTGGCCATGGGCGATTGTTCGCAACTCAACCGGCCGGAGTCGCCCGGGGGTTCTTCCTCCGCCGCGACCGCGGCGGGAGAATCCGGTCCGGCTGGGACCCGGCCGGAAGAGCCGCCATCGAGACCCATCTCACCGGAAGCGCCGAGCAGGACAATCGTGACTCCGGGATTGGAAGACGAAACGATCAAGAAGAGATGGGTCCGTTCTCGATTCGGTCGCGAGTCGCCTAAAACCCGGCTCGAAGAGCCGACATCGATCGCGCCGGAAGCGCCGCACAGGGCCGTCGCGACTCCGGGATTGGGAGCCGAAGCGATCAAGAACATGTGGATCCGTTCCCGGTCCAGGCCGGCTTCCGACAACTCGCCGGCCGGCGAGGAGAGGCCCGCTCGGCGAAAGAAGCGGCTCAAGCAGTTCCGATAGGGCCAACCCAACCGGAAACAAAGTGGGGCGTTTTGCCCCCTTCGAGCGAATCGCGGCTCGTTCAAAGAAGGGCTTTGGCCTGGTCTTGTCGATAAAAACAAATTGACTGCGGCCCGACGCGGAGCCCATACTCTGGTCGAATCGAGCGCGAGCACGAACACGCGGTGAAGAAGCACGTGGAGAGATGTAGATCGTGGCGAAGCCCATCGTCCTGGCCCATGGCGGACAGACATCCAGTTTCGATTTCTCGAAGATCACGCGTGCGCAGATCTACGGCCGAAAGCGTCGTATTCCCCTCGGCCCGGACGGCGAAGCCTGCACCCGCGTTTCGCTGACCTTCGAGGGCAGCCTGTTGCTGCGATCCGGGATGTCGGCCCAGGGCTACTTCGATGGCGAAGGAGAGTGGATTCCCGCGAAAGAGCTCGTGGGCATCGACGCGTCGGGCAAGGAGGTGGCTTTCGTTCCCTCGACGCTCGGCGAGGCACAGCCCCTCGAGGGCCCCCTTCCCGCCGAAAAACTGCTGGACCTCCAGGTCGAGTCCGTCTACGCGCTGGACGCGATCGAAGTGGGCGACGACCTGGCCGCCGCCCTGGGCGGGGGAGAAGTGTTCTCGTTCCCCTTCAACTACCGGGGAGACTACCAGGCCGAGCAGGCCTTCCTGATCGGCAACGACGACGGCTACTTCGCCCTGGTCGGGCAGGTGGCCGAGCCCGAATGGAGTGCGCTCGAGGTGATCGCGCCGCCGGATTTCGACGAAGAAGCCGATGACGACGATATCGACTTCGAAATGATGTAGATCGATCCAGGAGAGACTTGAAACGTGAGAGCGGTACGCCTTACCAACGCCGCCGGACGCGATACCACGGTCCGGTACGAAGCAACGAAAACGCCCCCGTCCCCGGCCCAGGGAAGGGGTGGCCAGCCGGCGAGGTTTCGCCGCTATCTCGCCGCGACCGAGGAAGGGCTGCACGATGCCCTTGCCGGCGCCCACGGCGAAAATTACGCCCAGGCCCTGGTCGACGGCGATCCCGAAGTCGACATGGAGAGCATCGGCCGGGCGATCGAGCAGACCCAGGTCGTCTTCCTGGCTTCCGGGGGGGAGGTCATGCATGCCGCCCCCGAGTTGGTCGAGGTTCTTTTCGCGGCGAGCGGTGAAGAACGCGAACGTCGAAGCCCGGAAGACGTCGAGAGCAACGTCGGTGCGGAGGCTCCCATCCGGTGGACCAACCGTCGCATGAAGAGGGCGGACGTCGTGCGTCGTTTCGTGTTGCGCCGGGCGCTCCAGATTCATCACGTGGACGGGCTCACCTTCGATTACCTTCACGACATCGCGAAAGATCTCCATGAGTCCGACGAGATGGTGCTCGTGGGAGGCGGGGACAAGGGCAAGAGCCCACTCGTCTTCCATACCAATGCCACCCCGTATCGCGCCTTTCTCGAGGGCCGCGTGGACGGAGATCGTTTCCAGTTGCTGCTTCATCTCTCCAACATGGAGTTGAAGCGGCCCGAGCCGAAGTCGAAATAAGAACGGAAGCAAGACATGACGTGGCTCAAGGGAAAGGGAAAAGGAAGCGCGTTCGGTACCGGTGCCATGCACCCTGCCGGGAGCCTGGCCGACTCGGAACTCGCGGCGGCCCTCGCCGCCTACCGGCGCACGGTGGCGAGCCGCTACCTGGCCGTGAAACCCGATGAAATCAAGGAGGTGTTGCCCAGGGGCGAGTTGCACGTGTCTCCGAAGATCGACGGAGAACTCTGGTACCTGGCCCGGGACGGAAAGGACGCTCTTCTCGTGAGCCCGAACGGTCGCGCGATTTCGGGAAAGATTCCGCTCCTGGTCGAAGCGCAGAAGGGTTTTGCTTCTCGCGCCGGGGACGGGACGGTCGTGGCCGGAGAACTTTTTGCCGAAACGGGCGACGCCCGCTCGCGCATCAGTGATCTCGCGGCCGCGCTGGGGGGCGGAGCCGACGCCGAGGTCGACCGTCTCCGCTTCAGTGCATTCGACGTGGTGCGCGGTGGAGACGAAGAGGCACCGCAACCGGGGGAGGCTTACGCGGAACGCCTTGCCACCCTGCAGCGGTTGCTCGAGGGAGGAGACCACGTGGCGGTGGTCAACACTGAAATCGCCACCGGTGGCGACGCGGTGCAGAAGCGCTTTGACGACGAAGTCGTGGCCGGGGGAGCGGAAGGCCTGGTGGTGCGTGCGGAAGATGGCCGCATCTTCAAGCTGAAGCCCATCTTGACGCTCGATGCCGTGATCGTCGGCTTTACCGAGCGCTCGGAAACCAACGACCAGGTCGGCTCGATCCTGCTGGCCCTGATGCGCGACGATGGGCAGTACCAGCTCATCGGTGCTTGCGGGAACGTTGGAGGCGAGGCGGAACGAGCCGATCTCTATAATAAGATAGGGAAGAGCACGACCGACTCGTCGTACCGCTATGCCAGCGGCGGGGGCGCGCTCTATCGCTTCGTGAAGCCGGAGCAGGTGGTCGAGGTGGCGGCCACGGACGTTCAATCCGAAGACGCCGACGGACGCCCCATTGCGCGCATGGTGTTGGAATACGGCGACGCTTGGGTGCCCGTGCGACCGATGACGAGCGTCAGTTTGATTCACCCGAGGCTCGTGCGCCTGAGAGACGACAAGTCCGTCAATGCAACGGATATCCGCGCGTCGCAGGTCGAAGAGCGCTGCCTGGTGGCCGATCTCCACGAGACCGCCGAGCCGCTGAGCCTCCCCCCGAGTTCGCTGCTGCGCCGCGAGGTCTACGCCAAGACGACCAAGGGCGAAATGGCCGTCCGCAAGCTCCTCGTCTGGAAAACGGAGAAGGAAGAGGTCGATCCTTCCTACCCGGCCTTCGTTGTCCACTTCACGGATTACAGCCCGGGCCGCAAGGCTCCCATGAAGCACGAGGTTCGCCTCGCTCCAGCCGAAGGTGTTGCCTTCAAGATTGCCGACGACTGGCTCGCCGCCAATATCAAGAAGGGGTGGGACCCGGTGGGCGAAGCCGGCGGCGCTGCGTCCGCCCGTGCTGAAAAGCCCGGTCCCGAAAAGGCCGAAACGAAGAAGCCCGCAAAGAAGGCGTCCACGAAAAAAGCAACGAAGAAGAAAGAAACGAAGAAGAAAGCCGCCAAGGAGAAGGCCAAGAAGACCTCGAGTTGACCCCGCGGTAGAAATTTGATCTTGAACGAAACCTACTACGCGATGGTGGTCCTCGAAGGTTCGCTGGCACCG
>JAZAOF010000193.1:0-16414 GCA_036228265.1 Myxococcota bacterium
TCAGCCCTCGGCCCAATCGTCGAGGCGTTCCATTGTATCTGCGTATTCCTGCACGAGTTCCTCGACGACGCTTCGGACCGACTTCACCTGGTTCAGCGAGCCCACGATCTGGCCCACGAAATAATTGGCCAACTCCTCGGCACCGGGGTTCTTGTGCGCGGTGCGATTGATGCGCGCCTGGGCCTCGCGGATCAGCCTGGGCTGCAGGGGCATCGGGAGCGGGTCGGGGTTCGAGGGGTCCTCCCACGCTTCGGTCCACGCGCTGCGGAGTTGCCGGGCCGGCTTTCCCGTCAACGAACGACTGCGCACCGTATCGCTCGAAGTGGCCTTGAGAAACTTCTCCTTCACCACCGGGTCGGTCTCCGCTTCCTCGGTCGTCAACCAGACAGAACCGCACCAGACCCCTTGGGCTCCCAGGGCCAACGAGGCCGCCACTTGCCGACCGTTCCCGATCCCCCCCGCGGCGAGAACGGGGATCGGATCAACGGCATCGACGACCTCGGGGACGAGAACAAGGGTCGACACCGTACCGGTATGCCCGCCGGCTTCGTAGCCCTGGGCCACGATCAGGTCGACACCGGCTTCCGCGTGCCGACGCGCGTGCTCCACCGTGCCCGCCAGCGCTGCGACCTTCACGCCCTGTTCCTGCCCCCGCTCGATCATCCAGGAAGGCGGCGGTCCCAGCGCGCTCGCGATCAAGCTGATATTTCGGCTGAAGACCAGGTCGATCACCTCGCGCTGCCGCTCGGCACCCACCGCGAACTCCCGGGGCAGCGTCGTGTTCTCGGCGAGCTTCGGGACGTCGTAGCGTTGGAGCAGATCGTCGAGAAATTCCTTGTGCTCCGCCGGAATTCGCTCGTCGAGTTGGCTCTCGTCAAACCCCCCGCGATCGCTTCCTGCAAAGCGGGCGGGCATGAGCAGGTCGACCCCGTAGGGCTTGTCTCCGACCTCGTTTTCGATCCAATCGAGTTCCACCGCCAGGGCCTTGGCCGAGTGACCGGCCACCCCGAGCACGCCCAACCCCCCGGCCTTGGACACCGCCGCGGCGACGTCCCGGCAGTGGGTAAACGCGAAGATCGGAAACTCGAGACCCAGGTCCCGGGCAATTTGAGTGTTCATGACTACCTCCTGGCCAGCGCAGCCGACCCCGTAGAAAAAGGGAGATGAGGAATTAAGAACCGGTGCGCGCGCCCGCTGCGGGCGGGTCCACCGGTCCCCCCGCAAAGCACTGGGCGATCGCCATCCATTCTGCAGCGACCGGCCCAACGACCTCGAGGGCCGTGTCCTTGAAATTTCGCCCCTGGGTCACCACGTGGCAGAACTCCGCCGCATCCCCACTCACACGACTCTCCGGGTCGGGGTCGTTCCATTCCCAGGTTTCCCCGGAAGGCGCCCGAAGGCGTACATGGGGCGGCGGGCCCGGCACCTCTCGCTTCCGGTTGACGAAAGTCCATCCAAAGGTCTTCACACCGATCACCGCGATATTCTTGATCGCATCCGTGTAAACGCGCGAGCGGCCCAGCAGGTCGTACACATCGTGCCCGTGTGCCCATGTCTCCATGTACCGGGCGGTCGTGAACATCTGGAGCCCCATGTCGGGGCCGAACCAACGAAGCCGACGCGCGGGATCCGACTCACCCAGCAGATCGCACATGCGATGACACTCCGAGTGCCAGGTCTCGAGGAGTTCCGCGGGTTTCGGACTCCCGAGCCTCTCGAACGTCGCCGCGGCGCGCTCTGCGCCATTCATTCGCATCATGCCGCCGATCCAACGCGCCTCGTCGTCAAAGCCTTCGGGAGATTGCAGGGAAAGCAGTGAGACCCTGTCGAAGTAGTGAAGGTGCGACACGACGTCGGTCACCGACCACCCGTTGAAGGGGGTTCGCCGCTCCCAGTCTGCCTCCGAGAGCGAACCCAGAAGCGCCCTGAGGTCGTCGGCTTCCGCCTTCAGATCCAGGCTCACCTCCAGCATCGCAATTTCCTCCCGGGCCCCTGGCCCCTCAGTCGATCCACCCCTGGGCTCGGGCGGCTTCGGCCCTCACCGCTTCCGGCGAGCCCAGCAATTGCCGGTCGACCCCGACCCGCTTGAACCAGTAGTGCAGGTTCTGTTCGTCGGTAAACCCGATGCCCCCGTGGACTTCGGTCGCCGTCCGCACGATGAAGGGACCCACTTCGGACAGGTGCGATTTTGCGTGGCACGCCATGGTCGAGGATTCCCCGGGAAGCTCATCGAAAGCGTGGCCTGCGTACCAGACCAACGACCGGGCGGGTTCAAGTTCCGCGACCATCTCGGCGCACATGTGCTTGACCGCCTGGAAGGACCCGATCACCCGTTCGAACTGCTTGCGCTCCATGGCGTAAGCGACGGCCTTCTCCAGGGCTCGACCGCTCGCGCCGAGAATGTCCGCGGCCAGGATGATCCTTCCCGCGTCGAGCACTCTCTGGCACACCTCTTCCGCGGACCCCGCCTCGCCAATCCATTCGACCGGTTCCACGCCGTCCAGTTCGAGTTCGGCGAATCCCCGCGTCCGGTCGATCGTCTTCAGGGCCACGCGGGTGAGGCCCGAAGCCGCCGCATCAACCAGGGCCAGGCTGCGTCCCCCATCCGCGCAGACCAGGAAATGATCCGCATCCTCGGCGTCGATGACCATGAGCGAGCGACCGTAAAGGCACCCATCCCGGGATTCCACGCCGGCATCGTCGCGCATCGAAACGAGTTCGTTTCTCGCGGCCCCGATTCGGGAAGTCCCGGTCGCGATCGCGGGCAGCCAACGCGCCTGCTGTTCGGAACTCCCCCCGTGAAGAAGAGCCATCGGCGCCAGGACCGCGGTGGCGAGAAAGGGCCCCGGTGCCACGCCCCAGCCCAGAATTTCTGCCGCCACGACCGCATCCAGCATACCCAGTCCACTGCCACCGTATTCTTCGGGAACCAGGAGCCCGGCAACCCCGAGTTCGGCAAGGGCCTTCCAGTTCCCGCCGTCGTGACCGTGATGCTCGACGACCAGGTCCCGGATCGTCGTCACCGGGCACTCCTCTTCGAGAAAGCGCCGCAAGCTTTCGGCCAGGAGCTGCTGTTCTTCCGAAAGAGCAAAATCCATCGCGCTTCCCCTACTCCCTCGCCGCCGGCTGGGCCTTGGGTTCCCGGGGCATCCCGAGCCCTCGCTCGCTGATGATGTTCTTCTGGATCTGGGCCGTCCCCCCCCCGATGATGAGCCCCAGGGTGAACATGTGCTGATTCTGCCAGCGCCCGCGGTTGCGCTCGTGGGGCGACTGCTCGTAGAGAACGCCGAGTTCCCCCATCGCGTCCACCGCCAACGCCGTCAACTGGTGGCTGACTTCGCACCCGGCGAGCTTGGTCACCAGGCCCGCCACGCCGGCACTCTCCTTTTTCAACCGGGAAGTCAACATGCGCATCGCGTGAAACTTCATGGCGAGGGTTCGGGCCTGCAACTGCCCAAGGCGGTCGCGAAAGATGGGGTTGTCCATCATTCGCTCGCCGTTCATGGACTCGCTTTCGAGAAGCCGTATCACGCCGCGGAGCGTGCCATCGAGAACGCCGCTCGAAGCCAACATGTTGCGCTCGTGGACGAGCGTCGCGTTGGCGATCTTCCAGCCCTCCCCGCGCTGGCCCACGACGTTGCTCTGGGGCACCCGGGCTTCGTTGAAGAAGACTTCATTGAACTCGGCCTCACCGGTCATCGTTCCCAGGGGCCGCACTTCGATCCCCGGCGTGTCCATCGGGACAAGGATGTAACTCAGACCGGCGTGTTTCTTGGCGTCCGGTTCCGTCCGGATCAGTCCGAACATCATGTCCGACTGGGCGGCCGTCGTCGTCCAGATCTTCTGCCCCGTGATCAGGAAATCGTCCCCGTCTTCAACGCCGCGGGTCTGCACGCTGGCGAGATCGCTCCCCGAGCCAGGCTCCGAGTAGCCCTGGCACCAAACGATTTCCCCGTGAAGCGTCGGGCGAATCCAGCGTTCCTTCTGCTCATCGCTGCCGGCCTCGAGCAGGGTGGGAACGAGCATCTCGGGTCCCTGGCCGCCAATCCCTCGGGAGACACCCCCCGCGTTCAACTCCTCGTCGATGATCACGGCCTTCAGGATGTCGGGGTCGGCGCCGTAGCCCCCGTATTCCTTGGGGATCGTACGAGCGGCGTACCCCTTCTCGATCAGCAACTTCTGCCAATCCTTGAGCTGCTGGCCCGCCTGGCCCGCGGAAACTCCTGCGCCCTGCTTGGGCGACTGGTCGCGGTAATCCTTCGCAAACTTTCGAACGGCTTGCCGGAAGTCCTCGTATTCGGGACCAAAACTGAGTTCCATCGATTGCCTCCCAGGGGCGCGCTAGAGGGACGCTTGGACGCGGCTGGGCAACCCCGAAGCCAGGATCTCGGCCGCCTCGGCCACCATCTCGTCGAGGATTTCCCGGGCGGGACGCTTTTTTTTCAGCATCCCGGAGGTCTGCCCCGCGGCGTTCATCAAGAGTTCCGTCCGCCCGGCCTTGTGAATCGAGTGCTCCAGGTCCCGGATCAGGAGATTCTGCATGCCCATGGGCAAGGCCGACATTCCTTCCCGCTCCCAGGCCTCGATCAAGGGATTATTGATGTTGCGCATCGTTTTGCCGCTGTAGACGCGGGTGACCCGGGTATCCTCAGCCGCCGCGTCGAGGATCCGCTGCTTCTGGACGTCGGGTTGATTCGCCTCCTCGGAGACGAGAAAGGCGGTTCCGCACCACGCCGCCGCGGCTCCGGTGGCCAGCACACCGGCCAGCGCCCGCCCGCTCGCAATTCCGCCCGCCGCGATCACCGGCGTGGGAGACACGGCGTCCATCACCTGGGGCAACAGCGCGAGCGTACCAATGCGCCCCGTGTGCCCCCCGGCCTCGGTGCCCTGGGCCACCACGAAGTCCGCCCCGTCGTGGGCCACCTGCTGCGCCGCCCGCACGTTTCCCACGAGAGAAAGCACCGTCACTCCGTTGGCCTTCAGGGCTTCGGCAAAGAGCGCGGGAGTCCCGAGCCCGGAGGCAAAAACCGGAACCTCTTCTTCCAGGATCACTTCCATCTGGGAGCCAGCCCAGCTCTTTCCTTCCGGGATCCAACTGCTGTCGAGGCCGACACTCCCCTTCGGCGCTTCCTCGAGTTCCACTCCCAACTCCGCCGCGATGCGATCGATCGCCTCGAGGTGTTCCCGCGGCAGCTTTTCCCGGGGCGGGGCCTGGGGCATCGGACCGCTGCCGCGCGGGATCAGGAAGGTCGAGGCCAGGAGCAGATCGATACCAAAGGGCTTGTCCGTCATCGATCGAATCTTGCGAATCTCTTCGCGCAATCGGTCCGGGGAATACGCGACCCCCCCCAGGACTCCGAGTCCTCCGGCATTCGAGACCGCGGCCACGAGGTCCGCCGTCGCCACCGGATCTCCGGTTCCGGCGACCGGGCCCATGCCCGCGAGGATCACGGGGTATTCCACTCCCACGCGGTCACAGAATTCAGTTCGGAGCGTGGGTCGGGACATGGGGGGATTTCCTTTTGCGCCGCGTCGTCGGGAGGCGAGGGTAATACACCCAGGCACAGATTACCGCTGCGTCACGTCTTCCTTTTCGGATCCGCCCGCTCGCGACTCCCGCTGCTGCACCTCGAAAATCGTGCGAACCCGCGATGGCCCCACCTGGCACGGCCGGGGGTCGTGACGCGCCCACCGCGCGGGGGTGCCACGAATCAACCGGTCGCCGTGAGGACTTTCCCGGACGAGGTCGGTGTAGGTGTAGGCGTCCGCTGCGGCGTACGTCTGCAGGAGCAGGGGTCTCTCCCGGTCGGACCGGTTCGGCGACGACCCGTGGACGGTTCGGCAGTTGTGCACCGTAATCGAACCCGCGGGCCCCGACGGATAAACGGCCGCCGAGAGGTCCAGGGTGGCCACGTCTCGACCCGATAAGCATCCCACCCAGTCTTCCCCGTCGTACTGATCGTAGAGGGGCGCATCG
This sequence comes from Myxococcota bacterium, assembly GCA_036228265.1. Lineage (GTDB taxonomy): Bacteria > Myxococcota_A > UBA9160 > UBA9160 > UBA4427 > CAJXIC01. The sequence goes on from JAZAOF010000193.1 coordinate 5,978, forward strand.
TGGGTTCCGGGGAGAAATCCCACGTTTCCCATCGCGGAGGAAACGTCGTCCAGAAAGACGCCAACGGTGAGCGGGCTGTAGTTGGTGTGGGGCCAGAACTGGATGTCCTGGTGCCATTTCACCTCCTCGCCCCCTCGCGCCGCCTTGAAGTTGAGCTTGCTGTGATGGAACTTGATATCGGGACCGATCAGGTCTTCGACGACATCGACGATTGGCCCCTCGCTGACAAACTCCCAGAAGGTCTCGTGAAGGTCCGCCGGGGAGGTCACTCGGCGCAAGCGCGGTGTCGATTTCGAATGACCGCTCTCGAGATCAAAAATTCGATTCGACTCCGACAAACTCCGACTCATCTCGACGAACTCGGCCATGACGGCGCGCAGGCGCTCGATCCATTCCCGGCCGACAAAGGCCTCCACCGCGATGAAACCGTCTCTTTCGTAGTTCGCCCGCTGAGCCGGGGTGAGCACGCGGGGAGGCGGCAGCCGGGTTGCACTCGCGTCGGTCATGAAACACCTCGCGGGGGAACAGCCCCGTGATTCTCGATTCGAGGAGACACCTCGAGTTATCGCATCCCTCGGCGCCGCGTCAATTCGGCGCCCGATCTTCCTGCAGCCGGCGATCCGCAGAAACCAGGCGCTCCGCGAGAATCTGGGAAAGGTTCCAGAGAACCCGTGCCGCGATCCGCGGGTACCTGGACCGGAAGCGCGCGAGATTCTCCTCCGACAACCGAATCGCTCGCACATCCGTGAGGGCATCGACATCCGCCGAGCGGCGGTTTCCATAAAAAACAGCCACCTCGCCCACGACCGAGCCACGCCCCAATCGCTCGAGGACCCTTCGACGACCCTCCACTTCAAGACTCACCTCGAGTTCGCCGTGGACAATCACCCAAAGGTGGACCCCCGGATCTCCCCGGCGACAGAGATTCGTGCCAGCAGGAATCTCCACGATGCGCGTCGCCAAGGCCACGATCCTCGCCTGGGTCTTCGAAAGGCCCGCGAACAACGGAATGCTCTCCTGCGGCGCGGCCCCGAGGTCGTAACTGAGAACGTCCCACAGGGTCACGATCTTGAGTCGCGAGCAAAGTGCGGGGGTAAAGGTCAAGTCGACCAACCACGCGATGGCCAAAACCGAGGCCCCCAGGGCGCCGAAACGCACCTGGTTCTGCAATTCGCTGGCCGTTAGCACCAGTAGGCCCACGCACAGGGCCAGGGTGGTCACCGTCACCGGGCGAGCCACAAAGCGAACCGCGTGCCGCGCCCCCTCCAGTTCACTGGTCCGAACCCGGGCTTCGTGATTGAAACGGGTCAGGAAATGGATGGTGTCATCGACAGCGATCCCCAGGACAATGCAGGCGAGCAACCCCGTCGTCGTATCGAGAGGGATCCCGGTGGCCCCGAGCAGCCCGAAATACATCGCCACCGGCAATGCGTTGGGGATTAGCGCAATCGCACCCACGCGAAGTGACATGAAGAGCAGCGCCAGAATGCAGAAGATGAAGGCGAAAGCGAGGCCGAGGCTCCTCAACTGTCCTCCGGCAATGTCGTCAATGGCAGAGGCCAACAGGACCGTGGTCCCGGTCACCCTGGGCTCCAGGTCCCCGGGTAGAGCGGCGAGCTTTTCCCGGACCCGGTCGAGCAGTGCGGCCAGGCTCTCGGTGTCCACGGTTCGCGCGCGGACATGGATGTTTAATGTCCGGTAGTCCGAATCGGTGTAGGCAACCAGGTCGCGTGTGCCCGCCAGCAGCAAGAGCTGTTTTGAAAGGCCCGCGCGATCGGGAATGGTTTCGAAGGCCGGATCGTCGTCACGGAACGTGCGGTGAATGAGTTTCAGGTGATCCAGAAGAGAGGTCACCGATCCGATTTCGGGCTGGCTCTCGAGCCAGGTTTCGAAGTCGTCCACCGGTGCGAGAACCCGGGGGTCGAGAAAGGCGTCGGGGCGTTCGGCTTTGAGCACCACGTTGAACGAGTTGTCGCCGTCGAGTCTCTCGCTCACCGCCATGAAACCGGTCCGCACCGGGTGTCCCTGGGGAAAGTTCTCGATGATCTCGGTGTTGACCCGAATCTGGCTTGCCGCCAGGAGCGAGAGCACCAGGGCACCCCCCCCAAGAAGCATCACCGCCCCGCGATGGTCGAAAGAGAAGTCGGCGAGGCGCCGGGCAAGAAACTCGATCCACCCTGTAGACCCGCCGGAATGCTTTGACCGTCTTGGAGTCGGAAAGAGCGCCAGGAGAGCCGGCGCGTACGTCAACGAGAGGAAAACCGTAACCGCCACCCCGACGACCGCGATGAAACCAAACTCGCGCACGGCGGCGAACGGGCTCACCACCAGTGACAAGAAGCCCGCAATGGTGGTGAGCCCCGTGAGCAGGATGGGCAGGCCTACGCTGCGGAGCGTTTTCTGGAGGGCTTCGACACGACGACTCCTCGATCCCGACGGGCGGACTTCGTCGACGTAGTCCGAAACCACGTGGACCACGTAGGCAAAACCCACGGAAAGCAACAGCGGAGGCACGATGATCGTAACGAGATTCAAGGGGCGCCCGAGCCAGGCCAACCCGCCCAGGATCCACGCCACGCCAATCAAGACCCCCGAGCACGAGACCATCACACCCGCGACGGTTCGAAACACCGCGATCGCCACCCCGACGGTCGCCAGGGCCGCCAGTGGGAACACCGATGTGAAATCTCGGAGCAGCAGTTCGGCCGTCGCCGCCTTTACGTAGGGTGCGCCGGTCACGAAGACCTCGGCTTCGCCCGCGTGCTGCCGAGCCGTCTCCGCCACCCCGTGAAGCAGGCTTCCCTGGGAGTCCGACTCCAGGGTCTCTTCGTCGAAATAAACGAGAATCACCGCGGTGGAGCCGTCCCGCGAAACGAGATTTCCCGCGTAAAGTCGGTTCCCGAGGATCTCCCGGCGCAACTGGGCCAGGCTAGCGGGATCGTCACGAATCCGAGAAACCAGGGGCTCCACGAAGGTCTCCCCGGATTCGCTTCGCAACGTGTCCACGGTCGCGAGACTCATCACCTCGACCACCCCCGGCAGGCGGTACAGTTCGCGGGTCAGCGCATCGACCGCTCGAAGCGAACTCGCTTGGAAGACATCGTTCATCCCCAGGGCGACGATGACCGGTTCGCGTTCGCCAAAGGTGCGCTCCAGGCTCTCGAGGTCCAGTCGGTCGGGAGTATCGCCGGGCAAGAGCCCCGCCACCGAAGCGTCAATCCCGAGGCGCATCGCTCCGCTTCGAAAATCGACGATCTGGGCGACGAAGAAGATCGTCACCACAACAATTACGGCCACCGTGCTCCACGGTCGACGGATCGACCACTCCAGGAAGAGTCGGGACTGCGCCGAGGGCATCGACTTCGCCGACCTCAGCGACCCCGGCGCTCGAGCGCGCCCCGAGTGAATACGGCGTCCTTGATCGGGATGTCCGTCTCCGAGTCCTCGGTGCGGATCACCGAATGGGTCCCGCGCACCGGGTCTTCCACGCGAACCTCGCGGGTCTCCCAGGTATCCCCGCGCGGGATGACCTTTCCGGGATCCGCGGTCATCGTCTTCAAGATTCGATCCCCGTCCCCGCGCATCTCCGCACGGACCAACACGCAGCGGTCGGCATCAATGAAGGTCACCACCCTCTCGTAGGAGCCGGCCGCGTCCCCCTGGGTTCGGGATTCGATCACGCGAACCGGACGACCGTTCATCTCGGAATCAGGCAAGAGCTTCTGATCCGAACCGCCCAGGAGATTCTGCATGTAGTCGAAATCCTGGGAGCTGAAATCGGAACCGAAGACGCTACTCGAAAGCGAACGCGAATTGAGCCTTCGCGTCTTCCCCAGTTCGGGCAGGTAGGAGAAAATGTCGCTCGCCTTGCCGTCCTTCTCGATGACCAGCACTGCCGAACCCCGCATGTCGGGAGGCGACGTAACGCGGAGAACCGACTTCGATTTTTCTTTCGAAAATCGTTTCCATTCGAAATCCATCTCCAACTTGCGCTCTCTCCCTCCGCGATCGGACACGATCAACGTCTGGGACTGTCGGAGTGTCTTCTGGGGAGAGTTGGCCGAAACGCAGGCCTGCACCTCTTCCAGGGTCGCAGCCCCGACCGCACCGGCGTTCATCCACGCAGCAACCGCGAATACCACAAGAAAACGAAACAAGGCGGGCTTGCGCTCCATGGCTTTTCTCCGACGGGTTCGAGTACAAACTCGAGTCTGAGTTCGAAAGGACTCGAAGGCTCGCCAGTAGTGTAGGGGCGACTCTCGCGGGCGGGAACGAAGAAGCCCCCTCGGACCATGGTAATCTGGGGTGCTTTAGATTACCGTCGGGCAACCGACCTTGTTTCGACGGCGAAAGGCCCGACCCATGCAACGCCCTACCCTCCTGGTCCCGCCCCTGCGCTCGCGCCTGGACACCAAGAAACCCGAGTTCCAGGAAAACCGCACAGCCATGCTCGAGAAGCTCTCGAAGATCGACGAGCTCCTCGATGAAGCGGCAGCCGGCGGCGGCCCTGCTGCATTCGAGCGGCTCGCCAAGCGCGGCAAGCTCCCCGTCCGCGAGCGTGTCGGACTGGTTCTCGACCCCGACAGCCCCTTCCTGGAGCTTTCCGGGCTCGCGGCCTACGGCTCCCACTACACCATCGGCGGCGGCTCCCTCCTCGGCATCGGCGTGATTGCCGGCGTCGAGTGCGTGATTTTTGCCAACGACGCGTCGGTACTCGGAGGAGCGCTCACGCCCCACGTCGGCAAGAAGTGGGAACGGGCGCTCGAAATCGCCCGGGACAACCACATGCCCTATGTCAGCTTCGTCGAGTCCGCCGGCGCGGACCTCCGGGTGCGAACGGACGGCCAGAAGGGCCAATCCGCTGGCAGCACCGGGGCCAGCCTCAACCACTTCGCGGAATCCGGACGTTTCTTCTACGAGATGATCGAACTCTCGAAGCTCGAGATTCCCACCGTATGCGTCGTCTTCGGTTCCTCCACCGCGGGCGGGGCCTATCAACCCGGGATGAGCGACTACAACGTCCTGATCAAGAAACAGTCGATGATCTACCTGGGAGGACCGCCCCTGGTCAAGATGGCCACGGGCGAAGAATCGGACCATGAAACGCTGGGCGGAGCCCAGATGCATACGGACGTCTCGGGACTCGGCGAATACCTCGCCGAGGACGAGTCCGACGCCATCCGCCTTTGCCGAGAAATCGTCTCGCACCTCAATATCCGAAAGCCGGGTCCCCCTCCGTCTTTCCGGGCGGAGGCCCCGATCCTGGACTCCGAGGAATTGCTCGGCCTGGTGGACCCCGAACTGCGCCGCCCCCTCGACATCCGGGAGGTCATTGGCCGCGTGGTCGACGGTTCGCGCTTCGAGGAGTTCAAGGCTCGCTATGGCCCGACCCTGGTGTGCGGATGGGCCTCCATCCACGGCTACCTCGTAGGCATTCTCGGCAACAACGGCCCCCTCTTTCCTGAATCCGCCGAAAAGGCCGCTCACTTCATCCAGTTGAACAACCAGATCGACGTTCCATTGATCTTTTTCCAGAACCTCACGGGATTCAACGTCGGCAAGGATTTCGAAGAAGCGGGAATCATCAAGAAGGGATCGCAGATGATCAACGCGGTGACGAACTCGACCGTCCCGCACTTGACGGTCATCCTCGGCGCCTCCTACGGCGCCGGCACCTACGCGATGTCCGGCCGCGCCTACAACAATCGGTTCACCTTCATCTGGCCCTCGGCCAAGATCGCCGTCATGGGAGGGGCGCAGATCGCGGGCGTGATGTCCCAGGTCCGACGCGCCCAGGCCGCACGCAAGGGTCTCGAATTCGACGAAGCCGCCGACGCGGAGACGGTCGCCAAGGTCGCTGCCATCCAGGATGCCGGTTCCCTGGCCCTCATGGCCACGAGCGCGATCAGCGACGACGGCATTCTCGACCCACGGGATACGCGAACCGTCCTGGGCATCTGCCTCTCGGCGGTCCGAAACACGCCCGTCGAGGGCGCACCGAACTACGGGGTATTTCGGCTATGAGTTTCCAGACTCTTCTCGTGGCCAACCGGGGAGAAATCGCCCGCCGGGTCATGCGAACGGCCCGCGAAATGGGTATCCGCAGCGTCGCCGTCTACGTCGACGCCGACCGCGATGCCCCCTTCGTGGGCGATGCGGACGTCGCCGTCCGACTCGAAACCTCGTACCTCGACGGGGACGCGATCCTCGAGGCCGCGCGCCGCACCGGCGCGGGCGCCATACATCCCGGCTACGGCTTCTTGTCGGAAAACGCCGGCTTCGCCCGGGCCGTGGAAAGCGCCGGCATCGCCTGGGTGGGCCCCTCGCCCGAAGCGATCGAGACCATGGGCGACAAGCTGGCGGCAAAGGATCTCGCCGAAAAGAGCGGCGTTCCCACGCTCCCCATGAGCGCCGACCTCACCGATGACGAGGCCGTGGGCTACCCGCTCCTGGTCAAGGCCGCAGCGGGCGGAGGCGGAAAGGGCATGCGCATCGTGGAGTCGTCCGATGACCTCGAGCGCGCCATCGAAGCCGCGCAGCGCGAAGCCCAGGTCGGCTTCGGAGACGACCGGGTCTTTCTCGAGCGCTTCGTGTCCCGGGCGCGCCACATCGAGATCCAACTCCTCGGAGACGGCGCGGGAAATCTCGTGCACCTCGGAGAAAGAGAGTGCTCGATCCAGCGCCGACACCAGAAGATCATCGAGGAATCGCCCTCCCCGCGCGTCGATGCCGAATTGCGCGAAAAAATGGGACAGGCCGCCCTCGAACTAGGGCGCGCCCTCGCCTACCGCTCGGCCGGCACGGTCGAATTCCTGGTCGACGACGAAACCGGCGAGTTCTGGTTCCTCGAAGTCAATACGCGGCTCCAGGTCGAACATCCCGTCACCGAGATGGTGACCGGAATCGATCTCGTCCGTGAACAACTGCGGGTGGCCCGAGGCGAACCCCTGGAATTCACGCAATCCGAAGTCCGCTTCGAGGGTGCGGCTATCGAAGCGCGGTTGTACGCGGAAGACCCGGCCCGCGGCTTCTTGCCGGCCACCGGGACCTTGGCGGCCCTCGACACGCGCGACGCCCCCCCGGTCCGTTGGGATTCCGGCGTGGAAGCGGGATCGGTCGTCGGGGTCGACTTCGACCCCATGCTTGCCAAGGTGATCGCCTCGGGACCCACCCGGAGCGAAGCCGCGGGACGCTTGGCCCTTTCCCTGGAACGAACCCACCTGGGTGGCATGCGGACCAACCGCGATTTTCTCGTCGCCGTACTGCGCACCCCGGAATTTCTCGCGGGCGATACCACCACCGACTTCATCGACCGGGTCGAACCGCCGCGGGAACTCCAGGTCAGCGAGGCCGAGCGCGAACTGGCTCTTCGCCTCGCGGCACTCTTCGTCCAGGGCGAGAACCGCGCCGCGGCACCGGTTCTGACCGAAATCCCGTCGGGTTGGCAGAACGGGCGCATGCCGGCCCAACAGATCTCCTTTGGGCAGGGCCAGGAACGGTTCGTGGTTCGCTACCGCTCGACTCGAAACGGGAACTTCACCTTCGAAGACGGGACCGTTGCCCGAATCCACCACTGGGCCCCCCACAGCCTCGATGCCGAGATCGGCGGACTCCGGGTCCGGTCGCGGATCACCCGGGCCGGGCAGGACCTCGTGGTCCAATGCCCATTCGGCGACCTCCTCCTCCGGCAAGAACCCCGCTTCCAGCCGCCGGGATCCGGCGAAACCGGGGGTGGGCTCGAAGCCCCCATGCCCGGCAAGGTCATCCAACTCCACGTCGCGGTGGGCGACTCGGTCCGCGCTGGCCAGACCGTCGCAGTTCTCGAGGCCATGAAGATGGAGCACCCGATGGATGCGCCCGAAGACGGCGTGGTCACGGAGATCCTCGTTGAAATCGGCCAGCAGGTCGAGTCCGGCACCCTGCTCGTGGTTGTCGAAACCAAGACCGACTCGTAACGACTCGTTCCAACACTGGAGGCTGCCCCTATGGCCGATCCGATCCGCATTGCCAACTGTTCGGGATTTTTTGGAGATCGCCTCTCGGCGGCCCGCGAGATGGTCGAAGACGGGCCGATCGACGTGCTCACCGGCGACTGGCTCGCCGAGTTGACGATGCTCATTCTCGCGCGAACCCGGGTCAAGCGGCCCGGTGGCGGCTATGCCCGCACCTTCGTCACCCAGATGGAACAGGTCATGGGCACGTGCCTCGACCGTGGCATCAAGGTCGTTACGAACGCGGGCGGACTCGACCCCGACGGATGCGCCGATGCCGTGGCCGAGGCGGCATCGAAACTCGGCCTTTCACCGAAGATCGCGTACGTGCGCGGCGATGACCTCAGTCCCGACATCAAGGATCTGATCGCGTCGGATCAACTCCGCCATTTCGAAACGGGAGAGCCCATCAAGGACGCGTCCGCGTTTCTCACGGCGAACGCCTACTTTGGCTGCTGGGGCATCGTGCAGGCCCTCAACGACGGGGCCGACATCGTCATCACCGGCCGCACCACCGACGCCGCTGTCGTATGTGGACCGGCGGCATGGCACCACGGGTGGAAGAGAAACGACTGGGACGCATTGGCGGGCGCGGTCGCCGCTGGCCACGTGATCGAGTGCGGGACCCAGGCCACGGGGGGCAACTACTCTTTTTTCCATGAAGTCCCCGGCATGACCCGGGTCGGATTTCCCTGGGCCGAAATTGCCGAGGACGGTTCCACCGTGTTTGGCAAACACGAAGGCACCGGTGGCGAAGTTTCGATCGGAACCATTACGTCGCAACTGCTCTACGAAATCGCGGGCCCGGAATATTTCGGACCGGACGTCACGACCCGTTTTGACACCATCGAACTCGAGCAACTGGAGCGCGACCGGGTCCGCATGCACGGCATCCAGGGCGAGCCACCTCCCTCGACCCTCAAGGTCTGCATCAACCGCCCGGGAGGCTTTCGCAACGAAATGAGCGTGTGCCTCACGGGTCTTGATATCGAGGCCAAGGCCCAACTGATCGAGGAGGCCTTCTGGGAGGCCTGCCCCTACGGCCCAGAGGATTTCGCCTTCTTGAAAACACGCCTGACCCGCACCGACGAGCCCGACCCCGAGAGCAACGAGCAGGCCGTCGCCATCCTGAAAATCAGCGTCAAGGACCCCGATGAAAATAAAGTGGGCCGAGCCTTCTCCAACGCGGTCACCGAACTCGGGCTTTCCACGATCCCGGGCTTTTTCGGCGTAGGCGGGGGACCGCGAGGAGGGCGCCCCTTCGGCATCTACGAACCCGCCCGAATTCCTTCGGCGCGCGTCAGCCAGGAGGTGGTGCAGCTCGGAGGCGCAACCACGGAAGTTTCGTCCGTAATCCCCGTGGAAGACGTCTCCGTCACGCCGGCAGCTGGCCCGAACACCGCGGTTCCCTCCGGCCCCACGCGGGCCGTCCCGTTGGGGACGGTGTTCGGTTCGCGCTCGGGCGACAAGGGCGGCAACGCCAATCTCGGCGTCTTCGCCCGCAGCGATGCAGCCTGGGCCTGGCTCGATGAATTCCTGACCGTTGAGAAACTCTGGGAACTCCTGCCCGAAACAGCGGTGCTTCCCGTCGATCGTCACAGGCTACCCGGAATTCGCTCCCTCAACTTCGTGATCCATGGAATTCTCGAGGAGGGCGTCGCCGCATCGACACGCCAGGATCCCCAGGCCAAAAGCCTCGGGGAGTGGCTTCGCGCCCGCGTCGTCGAAATGCCGGAAGCCCTGCTGCCGTGACTTCACCGGCGTCCCGGCCGATTCCCCGTTCTCCGATTCCCGGGGTGCGCGCACCGCGCCCTCTCCTCCCGGCGGCGATCGAGAAGGGGCTCACCCCGCGCCAACGGCAGGTTCTCGACTCTCTCGAGGAATTGATCGCCAGCGAAGGTCTCGCGGAATCAACAATGGCCCAAATCGCGGCCCGGGTGAACTGCTCGCTTCGCACGCTCTACGGCATTTCGCCCAGCAAGGACGAATTGGTCCTCACGGTCGCCGACCGCTGGCTTCACCGGATCGGGCGGGAAGCCATGGCCCTCCTGGATCCGAAGGCCCCCGCTCTCAAAACCCTCCGGACCTACCTCCGGGCGGCCCACGCGGCGGTCGGCCCGAGCGCCGCCACGTTCGGGCGGGAACTCGCCTCGGTTCCAGGCGCACGTCGCCAGATCGACCGCCACGAAAACTACGTCACCGCGGTCGTCAAGAAACTTCTTGACCAAGCCGTGGAAGAAGGCTCCATCGCCCCGGTGGATACCGCGGCCGTGGCCCTGGTCCTGGGGGGGATCGGCCGGGACTTCACGCGACCCGAAGTTCTCTCCCAGATCGCACACCCCTCCCGGGAAACCGCCGACGCGCTGATCGAAATCGTTCTTCGTGGACTGGAACGGGCCTGACCTGCCCTAGCGGATCGCCTCTTCCACCGACTTGCGCGCCCACT
>JAZAOF010000194.1:0-13014 GCA_036228265.1 Myxococcota bacterium
CAATGAATTCAAGACCGACCGCGGCCACCCATAATGTTGAGCCCAATGGGGTGAGGTTGTATTGCGCCTCCGATGAAAGAGGTGGGTAAGCCACCCAGGAGCCAGCAAAGCCCCCGCCGGGCACGAAGAACGAGGCGATCAACACGATCGCGCTGAGCAGGAAGATCTGGTACGAGAGGCGATTGATCTTGGGAAAGACCATGTCATCGCAGCCCACCATCAACGGGATCAAGAAGTTTCCAAAGGCCGCCAGCACGATGGGCATCGCGACCCAGAAGATCATGATCGTTCCGTGGTTCGTGACCAGGGAGTTGTACTCGCCGGCCGAAACGACACCGAAGAACGGGACATCCATGCCGGGAAAGGCCAGCTGCATCCGGAAGGCATAGGCGAAGAACCCGCCGATCAAGGCCATGATGATGCCGGTGAACAGGTACTGCTTCGCGATCATCTTGTGATCGGTCGAGAAGAGATACTTGCTGGCAAAGCTCTGCTCGTGGTGCCCGTGGTCGTCGTGTGCGTGTTCCGGGGTTGCCGGAATCGATTCGGCCATCGCTAGTTTCCTCCGGCGGTCGGCAACGCGGCCGACGCGAGGGACGTCGAAGAATTGTCAGCCACCCAGGCTGCGTGGTCCGCCTCGCTTTCAACATGGACGCGACCGCCCATGAGCGCGTGCCCGACTCCGCAGATTTCGGCGCACTGGATATCGAACTCCCCTTCGAGGGTGGGCTCGAACCAGCCGGTAATCACGCGCCCCGGAATGGCGTCCTGCTTGAGCCGCCACACGGGAACGGAGAAGTCGTGAAGCACATCCTTCGACTCGAGCTTGAAGTGATAAAGCGTATCGGCCTGGACATGGAGCTCGTTGATCGTCCGAATGTCATCGGCAGTATCCAACTGGCCGTCGGGACCTTCGTGGACAAAGGTCCACGCCCATTGCTGGCTGATGATCCTTACCTCGGCCTCGGCCGGGGGGAGGTCCTGCTTGATCTCAACCCAAACCCAGATCGCCCCCACCACGAGGAAGATGTCGCAGATCAGGACCAGGGCATGGGGAACGGTGATCCAGCGCTTCTGGCTCTTCTCTTCCCCCGTGATGTACTGGCCCTCAACGCCGTCCCTCGCGCGGAACTTGAAGATCAGCCAGAAGAAAACCACCTCGCTGATGATGAACCAGACTCCCACGATCCAGAGAATCACGTTGACCAGGAGGTCGATGTGCCCTGCGTAGGTGGAGCCCTGGGGCAAGAAAGCTTCAATCATGAATTCGCCCTCAGAGAATAAAGATGAAGACGACGGCGATGAAAGCGCCGATGCCAATCATGCTGACGAGAAAAGTCCGGTAAGCCAGTTCTTCGCTGGTGTAATCCTTGGCCATGGTAACCCTCAGTTTTCCTGGGTTTCGGGCTTGAGCGTCGCGATGTAGGCCACCACGTCGCGAATCGCCTGGTCGTCGACGAGCATGTTCGACATCCCGCGCATGAGAACAGCGTTGGGATTCTTGGAATTGCCCCCGCGAATCCCCTGCTTGTACTGGTGGAGTTCGGTCACGAGGTACCAATCGCTCGTACCGGCAAGGCGGGGAGCGTTCATCTGCTTGTTGCCCTCGCCCTTGGCCCCGTGGCATTGCTGGCATGTCACGTACAGAGCGGCGCCTTTCTCGGGATCTCCCCCCTCGACCTCGGGAGCGGGAACCACCTCCGGCAGGCTCCCCACGTAGTTCGCGAGCGCCGCAATCTTTTCGTCTTCGGTCCCCCCGTTATCGGTTTTCAGGGACTTTGCGATCGGGTACATGCGAAGCCCGCCGACATCATCGGGGTGAAGGCCTCGTGCGCCACTTACAAAGTTGCGCAGTTGGGACTCGACGTACCAGGGCTCCATCCCCGCAATCGACGGCGCCAGGAAGAACTGGCTGCCCTCGCCGTTCACGCCGTGGCATTGGGCGCACTGTTCGTAGAGTTCGGCGCCGTCAACGGAATCGGCCGACGAAGTGCCCGCGATGAAAACCGCCGCCAACGCGACAAAGAAAATCTTTTGGAATCGAATCCATGCCATTCGTTTCACCTGTCGCTCCGTGTCGCCGCCGCTCGGCCAGCCGTGGGTCGCGAAGCCGCGCCACCCCCCGGTCCTCGCCGCCTCCATGGATCAGTTCCGATTGACAAAACGACCCTCATCGGCCCGATCAGCCGCATCGGAATTAGCCGAAACGGGGGTCTTTCTCAACCCGGGCGTCCCAAAAGGCTTGGAGCATGCAACCGATCGCTGCATCTTTCCCCCGGGCAGACACCTGAATTCCCGCGGGATCTCATCCGTGGCGATTCAGCCGGCCCGCGGATCCATCAGCCCGTGGGGTTGAACGGATAGAGGATGAGGTAGATGACGACCCCGGTCACCGAGACGTACATCCATACCGGCCAGCCGACTCGGGCCCAGCGGCGATGCCGCTCGATCCGCCCCCCCAGCCCCAGCGCAATCAGGACCACCGCAAAGACGGGAACCGTCATCGCCAGCACCACGTGGGAAACGAGGAGTACCAGGTAGGCCGCCCGGGCCATGCCTTCCACCTCGAGGGTCGTATTCTGGAAGCCCTGCAGGTACTTGTGGAGCAGGTAGCTCGCCAGGAAAGCACTCGAAACCACGAAAGCCGTGATCATCGTACGCCGGTGAGCGCCAATTTCTCGGCGCTTGGCCAGCGCCCGTCCCCGCAACAGGAGGACAATCGCCACGGCGTTGAGGCCGGCGTTGAGCGTGGGAAGAAAGGGTAACTCCATCGACGAAACCTATGGGGCGGCCAGGGCGGCCGCCGGTTGGGTGGCGCGCAACGGGAGCCCTTTCCCGATGAAGGCTACCGCGACAAACAGGATAGCGGCAAAGAAGAAGGGCCAGCCTATCTCCATGTCAAAAAGCCAACCCGCCATGGCGGGGCCGAATACCCGCGCTAGGGATCCGCACGATTGGAAGGTTCCCATGACCATTCCCCGATCGCCGGGCGACCCGGTGGTCGAGGTCAAGCCCAGCAGGGCGGGCTGGACCACCGCGCGACCGACCGCACTGAACGACAAGAAGACCAGCAACCACCCGATCCCTTCGAGGGCGGGAATCCACGCGAACGAAAAACAACAGACGAGGGCGCCGGCGACGACGAGATTCCTCTCTCCAAAGCGCGCCGCCAGGAACTTCATCGCCCCGCCCTGGACCCCGCCCATCAAGACCGCCATACCGACGAAGATCCATCCCACGGTGACGAGGTCGTAGGCAAAGCGTTTCATCATGAAGAACGCGAAGATGACCTCGAGTTGAGTCACCGCGAGCGAATAGAGGAGAAATACCGCGCACAGTCTCCGGATCTCGGGATCTTTCAAGAGAGCCCAACGGTTTCCGGCCTCGCCGGGTTGGTCGATGCTCCGATCCGCGGGCTCACGGAGCGAAAACACGGCCCAGATGAAGTTCAGCCCGGCAAGCCCCGCCGCCACCAGGATGGGGAGCGCGGCAGCGCGACCGGGCATGAGCGATTCGCTGAGCGGTTGCAGAAGAATCGCGATCAACGGGCCGAGAACGAAGCCGATGCCGAAGCAGGCGCCAAGGACCCCCATCCACCGCGTCCGCTCCTCTTCAGCGGTCACGTCGGCGATGTAGGCCGACGCCACGCCAAGGTTGGCGGCAAAGAACCCTCCGGAAATGCGCGCCGCAATGACGCCCACCAGGCCTTCCGCAAGGCCCAGCCCAAGAAGCGACAGCCCCATTCCCAGGATGCTGATGAGCAAAACCGGGCGCCGCCCCACGCGGTCCGACAATCGACCCCAGAAGGGGGCGAAAACGAACTGCGCCCCGGCGTAGGACGCGAAAATCAGTCCCAGGGTCGTCCCGCTGAAGCCGAACTCTTCCGCGTAGAACGGCAGGGCCAACATCACGATCCCAAACCCGATCAGGTCGAGGATGACGACGCTAAAGAGAATCGGCAGCGTGGATCGACTTCGCTCTCGCGGGATGACGACCTCGGCTCGAAAGATCCGCGGAAGCCGCGGAAGAGGATTGTTGGAATTCCGGCACGGGGTTGCCGGCGATCAGAGACTCCGAAAAACCACTTCGAGATTGATCGCCAGGAAGACCGCGAACAGGTAAGCCAATGAGACCCGGAACATGAGGCGCGCGGAGTCGTCGCTCCGGTGTCGCAACACGCGAAGCGCGGAAGCCAGGAAGCCCGCATTGGCTGCAAACGCCACCACGCCATAGACGGGTCCCACGAATCCAAGAAACCACGGAAGCAAGCTCACCGGAAACAGACCGATCGTCCATGCCACCATCCAACGGCGCGTCGCATCGTTCCCGATGGCGGTGGGAAGCATCCTCACGCCCGCCGCCTCGTATTCGGGTTTCCGGTAGAGCGCGATGGCCCAGACATGCGGGGGTTGCCAGAAGAAAACGATGGCAAAGAGCGTCAGCCCCAGGGCTCCGACGGTGCCGGTGGCCGCCGCCTCGGCGAGAACCGGGGCCACGGCACCCGCGGCCGCTCCGACCACGGTGTTCCAGGCCGTCCTCGGCTTCAGCCAGACGGTGTAGACAAAGACGTAAAAGAGGATGCTCGCCACCGAGATGGCGGCCGGTACGAACCCACCCAGGATGCCAAGAAGAACCGTGGCCGAGATTCCCAAGAGCCACCCAAGACCGAGGGCCGCGAGCGGGGCTACCTCGCCCGCCGGAAGCGGGCGACCCCGGGTGCGCTCCATTCGCGCATCGGAGTCGCGCTCGATATAGGCGTTGAACGTGTTCGCGGAGGCCGCGGCGAGAGCTACCCCGACGATGACGAGAATAGAAAAGAATGGGGCGGGCCAGCCTCCGGGAAGAAGCCCGAGAACGGGCAGCGCCGTAAAGAGAACCATGGGAAGCAGCCGGGGCTTCGTGAGATTCAGGTAGGCGAGAAGCGATTCGAGAACCGGCCGTAGCGATCGGTCGGCGAAATCGTGCGCGGGTGCGTTGGAAGGCGGAAGCGCCACGAACTTCTTACCTCTTTTGCCAGACGGACCGGGGGGCACGCTGCCGAGCGTAAACCAGCCCGGAACCGTTGTCGGCGAACCGAAAACACGGGCCACGGATCGCCGCCCCGAGGATTACCACAGGCCACTGCAGATCACACGGGAATCCGAACGTCGCCCCCGCCCCGCACACCCGCGGGGCTCAACCCCACCCTCAGTCTCGCCAGGGTTCGATCAGGATCTTGGCGTGCGCTTCCGGATTCGCCAGCGCCTCGAAGGCGCCGGCGACCCCGGTGACTCCCGCCGAGCCCGTGACCAGGGGCCCGACATCGATGCGCCCCTCGGCGATATGTCCGAGGGTCGCCGCAAATTCGCCCGGGCCATAAGCCAGGGCAAATTGAATCGACATTTCCTTGTTGATCGCCATGAACGGATGCACGGTGTCGGGTTCCATGCAGACTCCTACCACGACGAGCCGGGCCCCCCGCGGCGCACCGTCGATCGCCTGCTGGATCACACCCGGGAGGCCGACGCACTCGAAGATCACGGCCGGTCGTCGCCCGGCACCGCTCGTGATCGCCGCCAGGCTATTGACGAAATGAGGCGGTTCGGGCGGGGCCAACTCCTCCCACTTTGAGTACGGAGACGTCTCCGCAGGGTCAACGACGATGTCCGCCCCCATGGCCGTGGCCAACGCGCGGCGGGCCGGAGAAAAATCCGCGGCCACGATCGGTCCCTCTCCAATGATCCGCAGCGACGCAATCACCGCGAGCCCCACCGGCCCGCAACCGATTACCACCGGAATGTCTTCCGCGCGAATCCCCGACTTGGCGACCGCGTGGGCCCCGACCGCCATGGGTTCGGTGAGCGCGGCATGGGTCGTCGAGAGACCGTTCGGGATCTCGAGAAGCAGGTCTTCGCTGAGCACCATGAGTTCCCCGAAGCCGCCCGGGTGTTCGGACGAGAAACCGATCGCCTCAACCCCGCTGGGGGTGTGCGCAAAGGGCATCGAGCAGACCCGGGTGCCGGTGCGGAAGCGTTTCTCGCTTCCCGGACCGTGGTCGACGATCTCCGCGGAAAATTCGTGGCCCATGACGAACTCGTTGGTGCCGGCCATGGCTGCAGCGGCGTCGGATCCCGCACCCGTCGCCGCGAGCTTTTGCGCCCCCTGCAGCATGTGGAGGTCCGTGCCGCAGATTCCGCAGGACAGGCTTTTTGCGAGAACCTGTCCCGCGCCGGGCTCAGGGTCGGGCACGGTGTCGACGACGATTTCCGGTCCACGGAGTACGGCCGCACGCATGACCGAGGAATACCACAACCCGCGCGACGAGTGGAGAGGGGCCTTCTTCTAGAAGGGGCCAAGCGAAAGGCGGCGCCTCTCGGTCGAAAGGGCCAACTCGCGCCAGAGGGCGTCTTCGCACGCTCGCGCCTCGTCCCCCTCTTGCTCCTCGATCTGCGCGTGCACTTCGATCAGCAGGGCTCGCAGCGTCGCGTTGTTCTTCTCGAGATCCGGCACGCGGAGACTCGGATCCGAACCGCCGCCCGCGGCGACGGCCCGGGAGCGGAGTTCCTCGTTTTCCACCACCCCGTGCCACTCCCGAAAGAATTCCCGAAGAGCTTCGTTCTCTTCGAAGCGACGTGCGGCCGCCCGATCCACTTCTTCCCGGGCCACCCCCAGGAGGATCCCCAGCGTCATCACCGACGATTGTTCGTAACCGGCCTCCAGCGCAGGTGCACTTCGCTGGAGAAGGTGTCCCGACGCCACTTCGAGAAATCGACCGAGTTCCGGAGTCACGGCATCCTCCCCAACGCGTCGAGAATCGCGCGGTCCTGGCTGTTGCCCATCAACCACGCCGCGATCACGAGGATCGGGTCTTGGTTCACCCCTTCGGCAAATTCGTGGGCCCCGGACAACCAGATCGATTGCCCCTTTACACACGAAAAAAGTTCCCACCAGTGCAGGGCTTTCGGGTCGGCGCACAGTCCGCTGGTCCGTTCCCAGATCCGGATCGCATCCTCGCGCGGCACCAGGCCACCCACCCGGCCGTCCCGGGCAAAGCGCCAGATGGGGTTCAAGCCCCAGGCCAGGTCTTCGAGGGGGTCGCCGAGATGGGCCATCTCCCAGTCGAGAATCCCCCGGATCGTCCCCTCGGTGTCGTAGAGAAAATTTCCCGTGCGGTAGTCCCCGTGTACGACGCTCCGTTTCTGGGCCGGGGCGGGAGGATTGCGACGCAACCACCGAATGGCGGCGCGAAGGATCGGTTGCGGAGCCATTTCATCCCGGTCGATCCGCGATTCCCAATACGCGAGTTCACGCTCGCCGCATTCGTCGAGAGCGACGGATTCCATCACTCGGTCGAGACCCAATTCCACGGGGTCCGCCCGGGAGATCTCTCCCAGGATCGACCATTTCTGTTCGGCGATGCGTTCGGCGTGCTCCGCGTAGGGGGGCAGCGTGATCGCCTGGGGACTGGCTTCATACCCCTTCAGTTCTTCCATCACGAAAAAAGGATGGTCGAGCCACGAGGCGTCCTCTTCCAGCCAGAGGGGCTCGGGCACGGGCACCGGGGTTCCATGAAAAGCGCGGTAGGTGTTGAACTCGATCGCCCGCTCGGTCTCGATCAAGCTGCCCGGCGGATCGCGACGCAAAATGAGCGGCCGCTCGATCTCTCCGGTGGAATCCGAGGTCACCAGGACGAAGCGATACGTCTCCCGGGACGCCCCCCCGAAGATGCGCTCCAGGGAATGGACTCGAACGTCCTCCGAATCCGGAAGACGGTGGGCGATGTAGCGGGCCAACCGCTCAGCGAGTTCCGCCATGGCTTCGCTCTAGCCGGGCATCCCCACGGTCTTCGTGTGAAGATATTCGGCGAAGCCCTCGACACCGTGCTCGCGGCCGACGCCACTCTGCTTGTAGCCGCCGAAAGGCGAATCCGGACCGAACCACATGCCCCCGTTCACGCCCATCGTACCCGTCCGCACGCGGCGAGCGACGGCCATCGCCCGATCCAACGAATTGCTGCTGACCGAACCCGAAAGGCCGTACTCGGAGTTGTTCGCAATACGCACGGCATCGTCGTCGTCGTCGTACGCGATGACCGAAAGCACCGGTCCAAAAATCTCCTCCTGGGCGATCGTGGAATCGGGATCCACGTCGACAAAGAGGGTCGGCTCGACGAAGTAGCCCTTCTCGAGGTGCGCCGGGCGCCCTCCCCCCACCAGCAACCGCGCGCCTTCCGCCTTGCCCTTTTCGATGTAACCGAGAACTCTTTCTCGCTGCTTGGCACTGACCAACGGCCCCATCAGGTTGGTGGGATCCGTCGGATCTCCGTAGTTGATGTTCTCGTAGGCGGTCTTCAGCATCTCCAACGCTTCGTCGTAACGCGATCGGGGAAGCAGCATCCGGGTGGTGATGGCGCAGCCCTGGCCGGCGTGGGTGCATACCATCGCCGCACCGGGAACCACGCTCTCGAGCGGCGCATCATCGAGGATGATATTGGCCGACTTTCCGCCCAGTTCGAGAAAGACGCGCTTCAGCGTCTTGGCCCCGCGCTCCATGACGTGGCGACCGATCGACGTCGAACCCGTGAAGCTGATCATGTCCACGCGCGGGTCTCCGGTGAGGATGTCCCCCACTTCCGCGGGATCCTTGGCGGTCACGATGTTGAGAACGCCCGGCGGAAGGTCCGTTTCTTCGGCCAGGACTTTTCCGATGCAGGTCCCGCTCCAGGGCGTATCCGGGGCCACCTTCAAGACGGCCGTGTTTCCCGCCATCAGGGCCGGCACGAGCTTGGATAGATTGAGCATGAAGGGGAAATTCCAGGGAGTGATCAACCCCGCGACACCGACCGGCTCGTGGAGCACGATCCGCTGGCTCTTCATCCCGAAGAATTCGTGAACCCCCAGGTCGCGCTCCCACTCGAATTTTTCGGCGACCTCGATATCCCAGAGCATGTCCTGGATGCAGGTGTCCTGTTGAACCGCATAGGTCAGCTGCAGAGGGGCTCCGACTTCGGCGATGATCTGGGGCCGCAATTCCTCTCGTTTCTTGTCGAGGGCCTCCTGGAGTTGGCGCAAGCAACGCGCTCGAAACTCGAGATCGGTGGACCACGAGGTTTCGTCGAAGGCCCGCCGGGCGGAGGAGATGGCCCGCTCCATGTCTTCGGGCGCCGCATCGGCCACGTGGCCGATGATCTCCTCGGTGGCGGGATTCACGTTTTCGTAGGTTCGGCCACCCTGGGCTTCGACGAGCTCGCCGTCGATCAGCATCCGGGATTCGGCCAGGGAGGAAAGGTCGGACATGGGGGACTCCATCCAATGGTGGGGGCAGCGCCGTGAGGGTAGCGGGCTCCTATCGCACGCGTCGACTGCACCGCTTCCGGGAATCGGAGTGTGATACGGTGGCGGAATCGATCGTCTTTGCGCCGAACCACGATCCGGGGAGACTCCCATGTCCGGCACCCACCCTGTCGATCCCCTGCCCACGCGGTCTTTCGGAGAGCGGCTGTTCGGGACGTTGAAACTCGATCCCGACGCCTTCACCGAAATCGAACAGGACCCCTCCTCCCTGGGACAGGCGGCCATCGTCGTCACCCTCGCAGCGACCGCGGCGGGGCTCGGAAACGCATTCGCCGACAGCGGCGAGGGGGTGGCCCTGGCCATCATCGGAAATCTTTTCGCCTGGGCCGTCAGTACCGCGATCATCTGGTTGATCGGCGTCGCCTGGCTGCAACACGAATCCGACTACCCCGAGTTGCTGCGCACGGTGGGCTTCGCCACCGCGCCCCAGGCGCTCTACGTCCTGGCCAACACGGAAATCGGAATACTCGCCATGGCGGTCGGATGGGTCTGGAGTCTCGCCGCCTACATCATCGCAGTTCGCGAGGCTCTCGACGTAAGCACCGGGCGGGCCATTGGCGTGTGCCTGGGAGCCAACCTGATCGTCTTCGTCCTGATCGTTACGTTCCTCGCGCTCTAGAACCGCACGTTCGCAAGGCGCCCTAGGAATCCGGCGGCGAGAGGTCGGCCTCCGTCCCCGGAGCGGGGATTGCTGCGGCTTCGGGATGGGCCAGGTCCCGAATCAGCGTGAAGCTCACGGAGAGAATCACGGGCCCCAGCAACAACCCGATCAGCCCGAAGGAAGCAAGCCCTCCCAACACCCCGAACATGATCAAGAGAAACGGGATGTCGGCGCTTCCGCTCCAACGGATCAAGACTGGTCGAGCAAAGTTGTCCAGGGAGCCGATGACCACGGTGCCCCACACCAGCATCCCGAACCCGTACGCCGTCTGCCCATCGAGAAAGAGCCAGGCCGAGGCCGACGCCCAGATCAGGAACTGCCCTCCCGGCACGAAGGAGACGACGGTGGTCGCCGCCCCCAACAGCACGGGGTAGGGAACGTTACAGATTGCGAACCCGATACCAGCGGCAACGCCCTCGAGGATGGCCGTCCCGACGATGCCAAAGACCACGGCGCGAACGACCTCGCCGATATGATCGACGAATTCCGGCGGCCGCGACGGAAAGACGTAGGCCATCAGGGAGCGCGCGGACGCGACAATCGCCTGCCCATCGATATAGAACACGTAGAGGGTGATCACTCCCATCATGAAGGAAACCAGGTTCCCCACCACCCCGCTGGCGATCGTAAAGACCTCGTTGGAAATGACCTGCCCATACTGGGCCAGCGTGGGTCCGATCTGGGCGAGTCCCACCGAGGGATCGTGGCGCAACTTCTCGATCGCGGGACCGATGAAGCGATTGTCTACGAGCCAACTGGGGAGCACCGCCCCATGGTTGATCCATCCCTGGATCGACTGCAGGAGCGTCACCGCCTGTTCGGAAAGCAGGGCCAGCACCACTCCGAGTGGAACCCCGAGAACGAGGAGCATCAGGAAGGTGAAAAACACAGCCGTTGTATGGGGCCAACCGGTCCAGTCGCGGAGGCGCCGGAAGAGGCCAAAGGACACGAAGGCCACGATCCCGGCCCAGGCGATCGGGCGCAGGAAACTTTCCAACGTCAGCAAGGTCACCGCGGACAGCAGCGCCACGACCCCGATACGCGCGAGCATCAGGCCCCGTTCGTGTCTCGAATTCACAGGCGTCGCGGATTCCACGGCGACTCCTTCCTCGCTTTCCGTCATGGCGGCAAGAGCCTAGAAAGCATACGCGGCTCGCCCCCTTCTTTCACGCTGCCGACATCCCGAGAGGCTCACGCACGTAAAAACGCAAAGGCCTCCTCCAGCAGGCTTCGCCCCCCGCTCTCGACGACCTCGCCGTGGGTCATGATGACACGATCGAAATCCCATCCCAGGATCCGGTCGACCGAAGTCCTCAGTGCGCGACGATCTCGAAAGAAGAGCGTTCGCGCGAGTCGCGACGGACCAAAATGACCCACCATGCCGTTGACGGCCATGATCCAGCGCGCCAACCCGGGTGGGCGCTGCCGGATGTTGAACACGAGATCGGTCAACAGGAGGGTCCGGCTGGGCCGGTGCAGGAAGGCCACTTCGCCCATGCGCGGAGCACCGCCCACCACGAGCTGGTCGAGAACCCCCGACCAGGCCTCGGGGGCACTCTCCCCCAGCGTCTCCGCCGCGGGAAGATCCCCCAACTTGGCCTGGAGACCCGGTGCCAGGAAGACCTTCGCCCCGGGCCAGGCGGCTGCGTTTTCGGCGAGGAAAAGGTGGTGCAGACAATTCGGAGCCACCAGGGCAGCGACCCGGCCCTGGTGATCGATCTCCTCGCGGACCCCATCTCCCAGTGGACCCGGCGAGTGGATGCACAAGTCGCCGGAAGCGAGTCGGACGAGGGTCGTCCGGGTTCCCAGGGGCATCGGCCCGACACGCAGGGGATGATCGATCGTCCACAATCCTTCGGATCGCTCAATCATGCCGGGCCTCCTTGCCATTCACTTCAACGAGCCATCGACGCCCCTATGGTAGCGTGATGGAAAACGCTCATGCGGCACCCCCAACAAGAAACACTCCCCGTACCTGCGCTCGATTCCCCCTACCGCCTCGGTGACGAAGACGTGGCGTCCTTCCGCAGGAACGGCTTCGTCCACCTGCGCGGGGTCGCAACGCCCAGCGAACTCGAGGCCCTGGGCCCATCGATCGAAGCGACCGCACTGGCCCAGAACCTGCAAAAACAGCCCCTCGATCAACGCGACACCTACGGTCGCGCTTTTCTGCAGGTAATCAACTTGTGGCTCTCCGATGCGAGGGTCCAGGCCTTCGTCTTCGCCCGGCGCTTCGCCCGAATCGCCGCCGAGTTGCTCGGCGTCCCCGGCGTTCGCCTGTACCACGACCAGGCCCTCTTCAAGGAACCCTACGGCGGGCATACCCCGTGGCACCAGGACCAGTATTACTGGCCCCTGGACACCGACGACACCGTCACCCTGTGGATGCCTCTCTCGCGCGTACCCGACGAAATCGGCGGAATGCGTTTCGCCGCGGGCAGCCACCGGCTCGGCCACCTCGGCGATTTCGCCATCGGAGACCAAAGTCACGAGGTTTTCTCCACCCTGATCCAGGAACGCGGCCTGGCCGTCGAGTCCGTCGGCCGTCTCGAAGCCGGCGATGCCACCTTTCACCACGGCTGGACACTGCACAGCGCAGGAGCCAACCCCACGAACTCCATGCGACCGGTCATGACGGTGATCTACTTCAAGGACGGGGCGCGACTTTCCCCCCTCGACCATCCGGCGCGGCGCGCGGACGCCGCCATGTATCTCCCGGGCTGCCTCCCCGGCGAGATCGCCGAGAGCGAATACTGCCCGCGACTCTACCCGCGCGACCCCGGACCGGTCCCCCCCGCTCCCGTTCGATCCGAGGAGTACTGGGCCCGGGTCTTCAAAGCTCTCGAGGGGATTCGATCCGAGCGACGAGACGACCGCGAATAGTTCTGGCCTAGGCCGCGGTCGGAGCCCCCTGCGGGCCGCGAACGAGTTTCCCGGGAAGAGCGCCCGTGGGCTTTCCGTCCTCGTACGTCACTTCACCACTCTGGATCGTGTAGCGATACCCATCGATCTTCTGGATCA
>JAZAOF010000195.1:0-14495 GCA_036228265.1 Myxococcota bacterium
GGCTTTCCGCCGATCGCGTTGAGAGGGAAGGCTTCACGGCGGATCCCTCTGCGGCTAGTCTTGGAACGATGCGAGAATCACTGAGCGTGGCCGAGGCCCAGCGCTTCGTGCTGGAGGTGGCGCCTGTTCTCGGCGCCGAAACCGTGGCGGCGCGCGAGTCCCTGGGCCGGGTGGTGGCCCAGGCGATCGTGTCGACGATCACGCTCCCTCCCGAAAATTGTTCGGCGATGGATGGATATGCCGTGAGGAGTGCGGATCTCGCAGGGGCCTCGCCCGAGGATCCGCAGCAATGCGAGGTGCGGTTCGAGGTTCCGGCGGGAGCTCGCCCTCCGGACCGGGCGCTGGGTGAAGGCGACGCGGCTCGCATCTTTACCGGGGCGCCCGTCCCTCCGGGTGCGGACACGGTCGTGCGCCAGGAGGACACCGAGGCGGACGGATCGCGGGTGGCCATCCATGTCGAAGCGCCTCCGGGTGAGCACATTCGCGAAGCCGGTGAAGACATCGGCCGGGGGGACTGCGCCGTTGAGTCGGGCACCGTCGTGCGCCCTGCACAACTCGGGGTGATCGCTTCCCTGGGGCGGTCGATGGTGGAGGTTCACCAGCGGCCGAGGGTGGCGATTCTTTCGGGGGGAGACGAACTCGTCGAGCCCGACGGTTCCGCCACCGAGGGACGCATCGTGTCCTCGAACTCCTACGCGCTCGCAGGCCAGTGCATCGAAGCGGGGGCGGAGCCCGTCTACCTCGGCATTGCGCGCGATCGCCCCGAAGATATCGAGGCCCATTTGCGAGCAGGACTGCGCGCCGATTGTATCGTGAGTTCCGCTGGCGTTTCAGTGGGAGATCGAGATTACATGCGCAGCGTCCTGTCGGACCTGGGTTGCGAACTCGATTTCTGGGGAGTTCGGATGAAGCCAGGGTTTCCAATGGCCTTTGGTCGGTTTCCCGGGACTCCTCTTCCGCTCGTTTTCGGTCTTCCGGGAAACCCGGTCTCGGCCATGGTGACCTTCGAGCAGTTTGTGCGCCCGGTGCTTCGAAAGATGGCGGGACATCGCGCGTTGTTCCGTCCGACGGTCGAAGCCACCCTCGCTCACCCGCTGGAAAAGAAACCGGGGCGCAGTCACTACGTTCGAGTTGTTCTCGAAGGCGAGGGGGGAGAGTGGAAGGCTTCCACGGCCGGAAGCCAGAGTTCGGGAGTGCTCACCTCGATGGCGCGTGCCCACGGACTCCTCGTCTTCCCCGAGGAGGCGACCCGGCTCGATCCCGGGCAACGAGTTGCGGTTCAGATTCTCGACGACGACGTGCTGGCGCAGCCGTCGTGCCTGCTCTGAGATCCGAGGGCGCGGTTTCGATGCCTCCGGACGGAGAAGCGCAGAGTCGGCTCGGTGGTCTCGCCGGAGGGCTGTGGGCCGCAGAAGAAGCCCTCGAAACGAAACCCGGTTCCGGCGGAAATAGCGCGCTCGCACGGATTCTGGATGGTTTCTGCGAGACGGTGCTCTGGGCGGGCGAGAGACCCTCGCGCGGAGTCCCGGGAAGGAGTGTTGCCGAGGTCGAGGGCGCTCCCGGTCCGCTGCGTGCTCTTGGCTCCATCCTGGTCGCGAGCGAGTTCGATCGCGTTCTCTTTGTCACCCGGTCGGAGACCGAAGTCGAACGATTGCTCGCCCTCATGGCCTACCCCCGGCAGGATCTCGTCGCCTACCGTCCCGGTCAAGGCGAGCCGATTGCCGCTGTCCTGTGCCAGAGGGAGTCGGTGCTCGCCGAGGTACTCGATCAACTCGCCGCGGGTCGGGTGGACCTGGAATCGCTGTGCTCGGTCTTCGGCGCCCCCTCGCTCGATGGCCGGGCGGACTAGTCGGAGCGGATCCGGTCGACTACGAGGCTGGTGCGGACTCCCGGAATGACGCGAAGGCGGAC
This sequence comes from Myxococcota bacterium, assembly GCA_036228265.1. Taxonomy (GTDB): domain Bacteria; phylum Myxococcota_A; class UBA9160; order UBA9160; family UBA4427; genus CAJXIC01. The sequence goes on from JAZAOF010000195.1 coordinate 1,912, forward strand.
CACGCGTCCGCCCCAGGACCGGACGTCCTCGGAGCCAGCGATTTCCTCCGGAGACCAGTCGCCGCCCTTGGCGAGGATGTCGGGTCTCAGTGCCCGGATTGTGTGCTCTGGGGTTCGGCCCCGAAAGACGACCACCCAATCGACGCAGGCCAAGGCAGCCACCGTTTCGGCTCGTTGGCGAGCGGGTAGGATTGGTCGGGACTTCCCCTTGAGCGCACGGGTACTCGCGTCGGAGTTGATCGCGACGACGAGGTGATCCCCGAGACGACTGGCTTCTTCCAGGCATCGGACATGACCCAGGTGAAGCAGGTCGAAACAGCCGTTGGTAAAAACCACCTGGCCGCCGCGCCGATGCGCGGAGCGGATGGCGCGACGCGCGTGCTCGAGGCTGAGAATTTTCTGGCGTGCTCGTTTCGGAGTTTTCACGGCGTGGACTTCCCCTCGGAACGGGCCGGGGCCCTCTCGCGAGCACCGCCGCGCGCCCTGGAACCCGATTGGGACGATCGCTCTTCTTTGTCCGGAATCGACCCGAGGGCCTCAAAGGGAAGTCGGATGAACTGGGGTACGGCCTCGGCGAGGGAGGCGGCCGGTAGACTCTCGACCCGTGGAGATTCCAGGGGGCCTTCGACCTCGAAGTAACTTCCGACGAGTCCTTTGTCCGAGATGAGGTTGGAAAGTACCGGGACTTTCCCGAGGATGCGGTCGAACTGGCGCAGCAAGAAGATCCCGACGACGGCATCGATCCGAGGGGGCTCCGAGACGATGTCGAGTTCGCCCGCCGCGAATACCCGCAACGGCCCGTCCAGTTCGAAGTTCTGTGTCTTCACGCGACCGGGCTCCAGTTCGAAATCGACCTCGATGGAGTCGTACCGCGTCGACTCGCGCGAGGCAAAGGGGTTGAAGCCAATGGTGGCCTGAGCCACGGCCAGGGCGACGGGCACCGCGTACGCGATTTCTCCGTCCCGAGCGGACAGGGATAGTTTGCCACGGCTGTTTTCGAGGATCGTTTGTTGGGGTGCGATTTTCCCGCGGAGTTCCAGATCGGCGTCCAGGGCGCCCTCGCCAAAATCGGGACCCAGCCCAGCGATACGCGCGATGGGTTCGAGTGATCCGTTGCGCAAATCGGCATGGATCGAAAAGTCCGCCCACTCGGGATGGCCGAGGTCGAGTTCAGCGTTTGCGCGGATCGAGCCCGAAGGGGGAGTCCGGGTTTCGAGACCTTCGACGACCAGCGTCGATTTTTGGAACGAAAAATCGGCGTTGACCGCTTCAATGGGAAGCCCGATTCCCACGAGAGACTCTGTCTCGATTCGCCCGTGGGCCCATTCGCCGCTCGGGTGCGGCACCTCGCTCGCGAGAGGCGGTGCGCCAGCCGGTCTGATTCGGAGCGATGCGATCCATCGTTCTTCCGGGGATTCGACCGATACGATCTCTCCGTCGATGTGGGCCCCAGCCCAATTTCCAGACTCTACGATCCATTCCGCTCCATCGGTCACGGGGATGAAGCGCAGGACGGCTTTTCTCAGCGGCCACCGCAATCCCGGGTGTTCCAGGTGATCGAGAAGAATGCGAACCGACGGCAACGGGTCAGGGGGTGGATTCTTTTCCGCGGTCAACTCTTCGAACCAGGAAAGCAGGGGTTCGATTCCAGGCAGTTCAGGGGCCGGTTCGGTCAACCACCGAAGCTCTTCGGGGCCCTTGAAGAGGTTCGATACTCCTTCGGCATGAAAGTCGAGGACCGGAAGGGCTTCCCCGTTCCATCGCGCCCGGATTCGACGCAACTCGATTTGATCTTCGCTCCATTCCACGTGACCGGTGATGTCGGTCAGGCGATTGTTGAATTCGGATCCAATGGCCAGGTCCTTGATTTTTGCCGCCAGGACGAAGGGGCTGGGAAGGGCGGTCAGTTGGCCGCGCAAAAGGGCTTTCCATTCCGAGAGGCGAATGCGGCCGCTGGCACCGATGCTGGGAATTCTCCCGGCGGTGACCCGCTCCAGGATGCGTTCCAACGGGTCCGCGTCCGAGCGGGGGAGCCACGAGATGATCTGCTTCAATTGATCGCGACCGGCACCGCGAAGTTCGACCGAGAATCGCACGCGAGTCGATTCGCGGAGCGGCCGACCCGCAGAACCGGCCATGAGTAGCTTCCCCTGGTGCGCCAGCCCGGAGATCGACGTCTCGAAGAGTTCCAGGTGCCTGGGGTCCAGTCGCAGCCTGGATTCGAGTCGGAGTTCGGGGCTTTCGATTTCCAGGGGTTCCGCCCGGAGCGGCACCGAAACTGCGAGATCGCGTGCCACTGCCTCGATATCGAGTGTGCCCGACCCGGGAGAGGACGTGCGGTAGGAGAATTCGACGTCTACGGATCCCGCGGCTTCCGTCCCGGCGTCGGGATCGGAAACCAGTTGGACGAAGGGGGCCAGCGGGAAATTGGAAAGGCTCGCCACGACTTCGATCTCGGTTCCGGGTTTTCGTATGGCCTCGACCCGGAGGGGGAAATCTTCCTCGCCGTTTGCGGAGCCCAGGGAATGAATTTCGAGGCGCCGGACGTTCGTGACGGGGTCGCGAACGAGACGCACATCCAGGTCGTCGAAGAGGATCCCGGGGGAGCCCGGGCGCTGGGAGTCGACGAAACGAACCGACGAGCCGCGGATTTCGAGAGAGTCGATTGCGAAGGAATCGCCCAATAGAAAGTGGGCCGCCCGATCGAGGAATCGAATTGGCGCGACAGTACTCTCGAGGTCCTCGCTCGACGACGTGGATCCAACGGGTTGTTCGTGGCGGCCCAGGAGTTCGAATGGGGACCAGCCGCCGCCGGGTTCGCTGCGGATTTCGAGGTGGGCGCCTTCGAGTCGCAGGGAAGAAAACTGGAGTCTCCCCGTGAGTAGGGAAAAGCCGTCCACGTTCAGGCTCAGGCGGGCGGAAGCCAGGCCATTGCCGCCGGAGGCCCGCGGGTAGGTGGCCACCTCGTGAGCCACGAACCCGAGGCCGTCGGAGAGTGACAATTCCACGCCAGACACCGAGACCCGGCTTCCGAGCCAGCGCCCCAGTTGGGTCTCGGCCTCGGACCGTAGGAGCTCACCTCCATAGCGGTCGGCCAGGACAAATACGGCGGTGCCCAAGAGGGCCGCGGCGGCAATGAAGCGGAGGAGCCTGCTTCGCACTCACCCTCCCGAGGAGGACCTATTTTAGCAGGTCCCGCGGGGGATACGCTGTCCCGCGTTGCGCATCCGATGCGCAAGATCTGCCGCCCTGAGACGCAAAGTAGGGTCTTTTTGACCCGCATTTCTAGTGAGTCTACTGCGCCCATCCTTCGGGTGAGTCACCGCTTTACCGCCGCCGGACTGCGTGGGCAGCCAATGAACAATCCCGGTCCCAACAGGTTCTTTTCTCTAAAGAAATCCGAATGCATTCCCGAAACGCTCAGCAGGAATGAAGACGCCTGCGCACTCACAGGAGAGGCCAGGCCGGAGATGAGGAGAGAAAATCATGGAAGAGAACATCAACGGAACACCGTCGAACCGGGTGCGCGAGATCCGCGAAGATCGCCTGATGACCCAGGCCCAGCTGGCTCGGAAGGCAAAGGTGGCGCTGCGAACGATTCACAGTGTCGAGAAGGGAATGAACTGCCGCATGGACACCAAGCGGAAGATCCTGCTGGCTCTCGGATTGCGTTTCGAGGACCGCAAGATGGTCTTTCCGTCCGTGGGACATCCGAGCCCCCTCGAGATGACGGTCATCAACCGGTAGCCATCCTGCTACCATTGGGGAAGTCGATCAGCGGGGCGAAAGCCCCCGTTGGAGGACGCCATCCCCGACCGCCTATCCGTTCTAGCGGACGTTGCCGAAGTCGTCTCGACGTCGCACGACCTTGAGGAGACCCTGGAAAACGTCATCCAGCGCGTTGGGCAGAGGCTCAACGCGGACGTCTGCTCCGTCTACCTGACCGATCCCGACCTCCAGCACCTCACGCTCCGAGCCACGATGGGCTTGGACTCGGGTGCCGTGGGGCGGGTTCGTCTCGGTTTCGGGGACGGTCTCGTCGGTCTAGCCGCTCAAAGCGGTGAGACCGTGGCCAAGGCCCACGCAAGCCGGGACCCCAACTACCAATACTTTCCCGAGACCGGGGAGGAGCGGTACGAATCCCTTGTGGCGGCCCCCATGAAGATTCGCAGGGGCATCGTCGGGGTGCTTGTGATCCAATCGGCGGCTTCTCGCAGCTTTGACGATCAGGACACGGTTGCGCTCGAAACCTGTGCCCGACTGCTGGCGCCCGTGGTCATGAATGCCCAACTCCTGGATCTCAGCGGACGCAGCGAGGACGAGCGGTCGCAGATGCTGTCGAGGCTGACCCAAGCCGGGCTTCTTCGACCGTCCGCCGAAAGCGTCCGGCAGGAAAACAACGTCGAGTTGCGGGGAATCGCGACGGCTCGCGGGGTCGCGATCGGGCCGATTCATCGGCTGGAAAATCCGACCAGCCTGCACCACGCCGAGTATGTTCCCGACGAGAATCCCGAGCAGGAAATCGAAGATCTGCGGAGTGCTCTCGCCGAGGCGCGGCGCGAGATCGACGAGATGAGGATGGTCGTCGAACGTCGGTTCGGACCGGAATTCGCGGCGGTGTTTTACATCCAGGTCCAGATTCTCGAGGACAAGGGCTTCGTGCACGCCTTGGAAGAAGCGGTCGCGGAGCGGGCCGATGCCGTTCAAGGCCTTCGCGACGTCCTGGCGCAGTACCATCGAACCTTCGACCGCATCGAGGATCCCTATTTCAAGGAACGGGGTTCGGATGTGGAGGATGTCGGCCATCGCATTCTCGAAAGACTCCTGGGCGTCAGGCATTCCCAGGCTCCCGTAGCGCCGGGTTCGGTGGTCGTCGTCGACCAGATTCTGCCGGGTCTCTTTGCGCGGCTCGAAATGGACAAGGTTTCCGCCATTGTGGCCGAGCACGGGGGGGCAACGTCGCATGGGGCAATTTTCGCGCGGACCCTGGAAATCCCCGCCGTGACAGGTGTCGCGGGAATCGGAGTCCAGGCTCGAACCGGAGAAACGGCGGTTGTCGACGGCGAAGCCGGGTGTGTCTATCTCTCTCCGGACACGGCGATGCTGGCCGAATATGAATCGGCCCAGCACCGTTATGCCGTTGCCGTGGAGCACCTGGACGCGGTCAAGGGGCGCCCCGCGGAAACGAGAGACGGTCGCCGAGTCGTCTTGAGTGCCAATGTGGGTCTCGTCAACGATCTCGAGCTGGTTGCACGGCACGGGGCCGAAGGCGTGGGCCTGTTTCGTACGGAACTGTTGGCCCTTGCGCATCGAGGGTTTCCCAGCGAGGAGGAGCAGGAAGGACTCTACTCGAGAGTCTGTTCGTTTCTCGATCCGGCTCCTCTCACCATTCGAACTCTTGACCTGGGCGGAGACAAGGGAATCCCGAACATCGGCCTCGAAGACGAGGAGAATCCCCAGCTGGGATGCCGCTCGATTCGGCTGACTCTCGAAAATACCCGGGCGTTTCGGGTGCAGCTCCGAGCGATTCTTCGATCGAGCACCCTCGGGAATGTGCGACTTCTTCTTCCGATGATTTCCGGTGTCGAGGAATTGCGCGAAGCACGGAAATTGATCGAGAAGGTGAAGGCTGAGCTTCTACGCGAGGGCGCGAGCTTTGATGCCGCGATTCCCATCGGGGTCATGATCGAAGTGCCGTCCGCGGCACTGATCGCCGATGCTCTCGCGGCCGAATGCGACTTCTTCAGCATCGGTACGAACGACCTGACCCAGTATACGTTGGCCGTGGATCGCGGAAACGAGAGAGTGGCGCATCTCTACGAGCCTCTTCACCCTGCGGTGCTAGCGCTCATTGACCGCAGTGTTCGTTCGGCCTCGCGTTCCGGGATTCCGGTGTCGGTGTGTGGCGAAATGGCGACCCATCCGCTTGCGGTGCCCCTGTTGGTCGGGTTGGGGATCGGCGAACTCTCCGGCACGCCGGGGGCGGTGCCGGTCGTCAAGGAGATCGTTCGTGCCCTGAATATGGACGAGGTGGCCCGGGATGCCCGGGAGGCCCTCGCATCGGCCTCTCCCGAAGAGGTTCACGCGATCGCCTCCTCGCGGTTGCGAACTTCGGGGTTGCTTGAGCACGCGGACATTGGCGATTGGCTTCGCAACGCCGTCGAGGAGCACGTTCCCGTCGACCCATCGTGACGCCGCTGCCCGAGCCGGAGGGGGCTATCGCAAGCCCAGGTGCAGATCGAGTTCGTCGGTCATGGTGTTGGTATTCGCGTCCAGTACTGCGCGGCAGGATTCCTCGTGTCCCCGGCCGGATTCCGTCTCGACGGGGAAGGGCTCTCCAAAGCGGCACACCACTCGGGCGAAGGGGAGGGGGAGTACCATCCGATCCCAGCTGCGAAAGCGTAGTGCTGGGCGAGCCGAAAAAACCACGGCCGTGATGGGGACGCCCGAGAGTCGGGCGAGCGTGATGATTCCCGGTTTGGATTCCCGCCCCGGCCCGCGAGGTCCGTCCGTGATGATCGCGGTAGTCTTGCCGGCCTGCAGTTCGCGAAGCAATGTTCGAAAGACGCCGGCCCCCCCCTCCGAACTCGAACCTCGCGCGGGTTCCGCGTAGCCGAGTTTTACCGCGATGGCGCTGGCCAGTCCGCCGTCGCGGCTCCGGCTCACGGGAACGAGGAGTTCCTGGTCGCGAAAGACGAAGGCCGCCAGTAGAAGATCGCGATGCCAAAGAGCGCCGAGTTGAGCGGCATCGCTCGAAAGAAGAGGGTTTTCTCCTTCAGTACGAATCCGCCAGGTCGACCCGAGACAGCGGATCACGAGGGCCACGAAACCTCCGATGATCTCTTCGGCCCAGCGGGTATGGCGTCGAGCGATCGTCAACGCGGACGTCCTAGCCCACGACGTTGACGAGTCGGCCCGGTACGACGATGACCTTCTTCGGAGATCGGCCCTCGAGATGTTTCTGGACGGCCTCGACCGCGAGGGCGGTCTCCCGGAGTGCGTCTTCGCTGGCCTCGGTGGAGACTTCGATCTCGCCGCGCCGTTTTCCATTCACCTGGACGACGAGGGTCACGCTGTCTTCGCGGAGTTTCTCCGGGTCGGCTTCGGGCCATTTCTCGTGAACGAGGCTCTGCTCGTGGCCGAGTCGAGACCAGAGTTCTTCGGCGATGTGGGGGGCTCGGGGGGAGAGCATGAGAACGAGGGCCTCCGCAGAGGTGCGGGAAAGTCGTGTTTCTCCAGCCACATCCCGGACGAAGACCATGAGCTTCGAGATCGCGGTGTTGAAGCGGAGGGCCTCGAAGTCGTCCGTCACGCCCGAAATGGTCTGCGCCAGCAGGCGGGCCTCTGCTTCGCTCGCTTCTTCGCCCAATGTTCTCAATGTCTCGTTGCCTGAAGCGTCCTCCTGGACCAGGAGCCGCCAGCTCCGGTCTAGAAAACGTCGAACACCCTGGATGCCATCGGTTGACCAGGGGGCCGATTTTTCCACCGGCCCGATGAACATTTCGTAGAGTCGCATCGAATCCGCACCGAATCGTTCGATGACTTCGTCGGGGTTGATGACGTTTCCCCGGCTCTTGGACATCTTTTCGACGACTTCTTCCAGGGCCAGTTCCGGAAAGTCGGGATGAATCGCGCGTCCTTCGCGATCGCGGGAAATGTCCTTGGGCTGCAACCACCGCGTCTTGAGTTCTCGACCATCGTCGGCAACGGTACGTTCGCCCTCGACCGTTACGCGTTCGGCTGAATAGTTTCGAGTTTCGACTTCAGGCGTGTCCGCCAGATTGTCGTCGTAGTAGCGGTAACTGGAGCCGAGAATCATCCCCTGGTTGACGAGCTTCTTGAAGGGTTCAACGGTGTGAACCAACCCGACGTCGTAGAAGACCTTGTGCCAGAAACGAGCGTAGAGAAGGTGCAGCACGGCGTGCTCGGCCCCTCCCATGTAGAAGTCGACGGGCATCCAGTAACGTTCGGCCGCTTCGGACCAGGCTTCGTCGCTGTTGTTCGGATCGGTAAAGCGCAGGAAATACCAGCAACTCCCAGCCCACTGGGGCATCGTATTGGTATCCCGCACCGCGGGCATTCCGCTTTCCGGGTCCTTCGTCTGGATCCATTCGGGCATTCGCGCCAGGGGGGCCGAGAAATCTCCCGTAGGCCGAAAGTCCTGGAGTTCAGGGAGTGTCAGCGGGAGGTCGGTCTCGGGGATCAGTGAAATGCTGCCGTCTTCCCGGTGGATTACGGGGAAGGGTTCTCCCCAGTAGCGCTGACGACTGAAGAGCCAGTCGCGAAGTTTGTAACTCACCGTAGCTTCGCCCAACTCTTCGCTCTCGAGCCACTCGTTCATTCGCGTGACCGCCTGGTCCGAGGGCAGGCCGTCGAGAAAGCCCGACCGAACGGCGACCCCGGGTCCAGTGAAGGCCTCTGCGTCCAGGTCGCCGCCCTCCACGACTTCGATGACCGGAAGGTCGAAGGCCTTTGCGAATTCGTAATCGCGTTGATCGTGGCCGGGAACGGCCATGATGGCTCCTGTGCCATAGCCCGCGAGGACGTAGTCGGCGATCCAGATGGGGATTTCCTGGCCGGTGGCCGGGTTTCGCGCCTGCGCGCCCGTGGCTACGCCGGTCTTGTCGGGGCCATCGATCAGTCGCGCTCTCTCGCTCTTGCGTCGAGTCGTTTCGACGTAGGTCGTCACTGCGCTTCGCCGCTCGTCCGTGGTGATTGTGGCGACGAGGGGGTGCTCGGGAGCGAGGACCATGTACGTGGCGCCAAAAAGCGTATCGGGACGAGTCGTGAAGACCTCGACAGGGGTTTCGGGATGCCCCGCAATTTCGAAGCGGATCCGAGCGCCTTCCGATCGTCCAATCCAGTCCCGTTGCATCTTCTTGATGGGCTCCGGCCAATCAAGATCGTCCAGGTCCGTGAGCAACCGTTCCGCGTAATCGGTGATCCGAAGCATCCACTGGGTGAGCGGAAGTCTCTCGACCGGGTGCCCGCCCACTTCGCTCTTTCCGTCGATCACCTCCTCGTTGGAGAGGACGGTTCCGAGAGTCGGACACCAATTGACCGGAACCTCTGCTCGGTAGGCGAGGCCGAGTTCAAAGAGTTTTCGGAAGATCCATTGGGTCCATTTCACATAACCCGGATCCGTCGTATTGATTTCACGAGACCAGTCGTAACTGCAGCCCAGCGAGCGAATCTGGCGCCGGAAGTTGTCGATGTTCTGCTGGGTCGTCTCCCGGGGGTGGGTTCCCGTCTTGATCGCGAACTGCTCGGCCAGAAGTCCGAAGGCGTCCCAGCCCATGGGGTGGAGGACATTGAAGCCTCGCAGCCGCTTGTATCGGGCCAGGATGTCGGTGGCGGTCATCTGAAGGGCGTGCCCGACGTGGAGCCCGTCTCCCGATGGGTAGGGAAACATGTCGAGCACGTAGTACTTGGGGCGGCTCTCGTCGATTTCGGACCGAAAGCTCTCGTTTTCGAGCCAATAGGCCTGCCAGCGGGGCTCAATCTGGGCGGGATCGTAGGGCATCGCGACGGGAAAGTGCCTGCGGAACCAGCCGACGTCAACGGAGGCCCTACGCGAGTCCGCTTTGGATCGCTAGATTTCCCAGCATGCCTTCTCGCCCCGATGGTGTCGCTACGATCTTCGTTGTGTCCGATGGGACAGGAGAAACTGCGGCCGCCGCCGTGAGAGCCGTCATGCTTCAGTTCCAGGATTCCTGGAACACTCGCGTGGTCAGTAGCGTTCGCCACGAATCGCAGGTTCGCCGGGTGATCGGGGAGGCCGCGGAGGCGTCTGGGCTGGTCGTGTTCAGCCTCGTGGACAAGCCCATCGCCGATCTGCTTCTCCAGGAAGCGGAGCATCACGGTGTGGCGACGGTGGATCTCCTGGGTCCGCTGATCTCGAAGGCGGCTCACTACCTTCGCGCCGAGCCGCGCTTTCAGCCGGGCCTGCTCCACGGGTTCTCCGATGAGTACTTTCAGCGAGTGGATGCGGTGGAATTTGCCGTGCGCCACGACGATGGGAACAATCTTCACACGCTCCACGAGGCGGATATCGTACTGACAGGGCCCTCCCGGAGTTCGAAAACCCCGCTTTCGATGTACCTGGCCCAGCGCGGTTACAAGGCGGGCAACGTTCCCCTGGTCGACGGGATCGACCCACCCCGCGAATTGATCGAACTCGATTCTCGAAAGGTCGTGGGATTGCTCATCACGCCTGAGATCCTCCTGCAGGTGCGCCAGGAGCGGGTCCGGGCCCTGAAGTCGAGTCCCCGTTCGAGCTATACGGATCGCGAGATGATCGAGCGCGAAGTCGAGATGGCGAGGCGCCTATTCCGCGAGCAGGGATGGCGGTGGTTCGACATCAGTGGCCGCGCTGTCGAGGAAAACGCAGCGAGGATCCTGGAGTTCTTTCCGCGCGCGAAGAACTAGATTCTTTCATCCCAAGGGCCGAACGAAGGGGGCCAGTGGAGCCCCTCCTAGTCGTCGCGTAGACCCCGCTTTCTTTCGAGTTCCTTCTGGCGGTGGATCGCTTCGCGTTGCTCGTCGGTTAGGAGAGCCGTTGCGACCTTCGGTCGGGCGATCGAGTAGAAGGCCGGGACGACCGTGATGGCGCCGAACATGTTGATGACCATCAAGATGCAGAGCATCTGGGCCATGTCGGCCTGGAAGCGCAGCGGAGACCAGGCCCAGAGGATGATTCCTCCGACGATCGTGGTTGCTGTAAAGGTGACGGCCATCCCTGTCGTGCGTACGGCTCTTCGCACCGCTTCGTCGATGTCCGCCGTATCGATGACTTCGTGCCGGATCCGATCGACGATGTAGATGGCGTAGTCGACACCAATGCCCACGCCCACCGATTGAACCGGGAGCGTGTTGATGTTCAGCCCCATCCCGACGAGGGCCATGTAGGCCAGGGACAACATCGTGGCGGTGCCAATCTGCAGGGTGATGATGGCCCCACTGGGAACGGACTTGTAGGTCACCGAGTGAAGGACGAAAATGACGAGGAAGATCAGGACGATGTTGGCGACGTGGCTTCGTTCGACCTCGTCGTTGACCGCGGCGAGGATCCCCATCAGGCCACCCGCCATCACGAACTGCACGCCCCGGGTCCACGATTTCGTGGGCTGGTAGGTGGGAACCGAGTCCACCGCTTTCATGTCTTCGACAATGAGATCCTGGGTGTTGACGGCCACCGCGCGGATACCGCGAACGGGGTCTTCCCACCAGTAGTTCACGTCTTCGGGAGTCCAGTTGGCCAGGGTCTCCGGCCACGTGAAGTAGTCGCCCTCCTCGATCAGGTCGAGTTCTTCCTCGTAGGAGGCGATCGACCGTGTTCGGAAATCTTCGAGCCAGGGGGGGAGTTCGGCTCCGGCGCTCATGTCGTTGACGGCGAGCGTTTCGTAGCTGTCGTCCTCCTGCCGCAGTTTGACCGACATGGTATGGGCCCGGATCGGCAGCAGGGGATCGAGCATGTAGTACCAGGTGTCCGTCAGGGATTCGATGTCGAAGAACCCGGCTTCCGGAGGGGCCTTGTTCTTGTCCAGTCGAAGGATGACCTCGCCGATGGGGTTGCGCTTGATAAACTCGTCGGCCGCGTGCGCCACCTTCAGCAGGGTCTCACCCTTGTGGTCCCGGTAGAAGAACATGATGTTTGCGTCCTTGGAGTCCATCGTCATGAACGGGTCCAGGAAGCCGGGCGAACTGTTCTGGCGCAGCTGGAAGATCATGGACCGGATCGAGGCCTGGTCGTTCGGGATCAGGCTCCATTTTGGATCTCCGTAGTGATTGATCTCCCAGTAGGTCTGAAGGATCGGCACGATGGAGAACGTGTTGCCCAGGTCCGTATGGGTCCCCATCCAGCGCTCCATCTCTTCCATGCGCAAGACGGGTGTGGCATCTCCCACGGCGTCCTTCTTGTCGCCCTCGGCATAGATGACGAACGTGTCGATACCGCCAAAACGTTCGGCGATCTTGTGCGTGGCGATGTTCCACTCGTGATCCGGGTGCAGGATGGGCGTGCCCGGTCGAGCCTCGCCGATCTGGGAATAGAGAAGCGTAATCCACGTGGAAACGAGGAGTAGGCCGACCGTCGTGGCTGCGATGACCCACTTGTAGGTCGGGTGCGTCGTCATCCGTCCGACGAACCGAGTGAACTTGACCATGAACCCGGGAAGAAAGTGCTCGTGCTCGGTGGGGGCGGGGAGGTAACAGATCAGCACCGGGTGGAGAATTTCTACCGTAATGATGATCGAGGCGACCCAGAAGGCACCGAAGATTCCGAGGTCGCGCATCTGGGGAATCGATGTCACGAGGATGACGAGGAGACCTGCGACGTCCGTCACGATGCCGAGCGTTCCGGGCACGATGAGTTCGCTCATGGCGACGGTGGCGGCTTCGTACTTCGCCGCTTCGGGGTCGCCCAGGGTGGGGACGAGGATTTCGTAGTCTTCGAAGAAGCGCTCGGCCATCTGGACGGTATGCGAGACCGCGCGCGCCGTAATGATGCAGGGAATCACCAGGATGAGTGGGTCGAACGTGATTCCTACCCAGCCCGTGAAGCCCAGCCCCCAGATGACCGTGGC
>JAZAOF010000196.1:0-37088 GCA_036228265.1 Myxococcota bacterium
CGGCTCGTTGCTTTTGTGGCTGTGGATCCTCGCCGCCTACGCCAGCGCTGCCGGGTGGACCCACCGCCATCACAGCCGGAACCTCATCCCGTGGGTCGTGGCCTGACAGCACGCCAACGCAATCGTCTTCCTCGTGCTCACGAACTTCGTCACCAACCCGTTCGAACGCCTGCCGCACACCGAGGTCTTCTCGGACGGCAACGGGCTGAACCCGCTCCTGCAACACCCCATGATGACCTCGCATCCGGTGATGCTCTACACCGGCTTTGTCGGCTTCGCGGTTCCCTTTGCCTTTGCCTTCGCAGCCATGGTCACGGGCGAACTCGGAACCGCGTGGTTCCGAACGACACGCCGGTGGACTCTCTTTTCCTGGAGCGTTCTCGGGGTCGGCCTTCTCCTCGGTGGACGCTGGGCGTACGAGGTGCTGGGTTGGGGAGGCTACTGGGCCTGGGATCCCGTGGAGAACGCGGCCCTGATGCCGTGGCTCGCCGCCACCGCCTACCTCCACTCGGTGATGATCCAGGAAAAGCGCGACATGCTGAAAATCTGGAACCTCGCACTGATCGGGCTTACCTATTCCCTCTGCCTGTTTGGCACCTTTCTCACCCGGAGTGGGGTCGTGCAATCCGTCCACTCGTTCACGAACTCGGGTTGGTTCGGGTTCATCTTTCTCGCCTACGTGGGCGTCGTCGCGGCGGTTTTCTTCTCGGCCCTCTTCTATCGCCGCAACGAACTACGAAGCCCCAACCGCCTCGAATCCATGGTCTCCCGGGAAACCGGCTTCCTGCTCAACAACTGGGCCTTCATGGCGCTGCTGTTGGTGGTCTTCTGGGGCACGCTCCTGCCCGTCTTTTCGGAAACCCTCTCGGGCCAGCGGATTACCGTGGGGCCGAAGTTCTTCAACACCATGGCCGGCCCACTCGCGCTCTTCCTGCTCCTGCTGACCGGCGTCGGTCCACTGGTGGCTTGGCGTCGCGCCAGCCTCAACTCCCTGCGTCGCCAGTTCACCGTCCCGAGCCTCACCGCTGCATTGACCGCCGCCGTTGCGGGAGGCGCACTCTGGGGTCAAATCGATTTCTGGTCCCTTGCCTGCTGGACTCTTTCCGCATTCGTCTTCGCCACGGTCTTCCAGGAGTACGCCCGCGCGATTCGCGCCCGGGTGCGCCTGAGAGACGAGTCTCCCCTCACCGCGCTGGCGACCCTGTTCCGGACCAACCAACAGCGATACGGGGGCTACGTCGTCCACCTCGGCATCGTCTTGCTGTTGATCGGGGTCTCGGGAGCCGCGTTCAACGAAGAACGTCTCGAGAACGTCAAGCCGGGAGACTCGATGACGATCTCGGACTACCGCCTGGAGTACCTCACGGCGGAGGCCATCCCCGAGCAACACTACGGCGGGGCCAAGGCGCGCGTGGCGCTCTACCAGGCCGACCAGGGACTCCATGTCATGACACCCGAGAAACGCATGTACTGGCTCGAGCAGCAGCCCACCTCGGTTCCCGCGATCTACTCGACCTCTCGCGAAGATCTCTACCTCGTTCTTTCCGCCATCGAACCCGACGGCTCGGCGACGTTGAAGATCTACCGCAACCCCCTCGTCAACTGGATCTGGGCCGGTGGCGGCGTCTTCATCCTGGGAAGCATCCTCATTCTCTGGCCTCACCCCGAGCGGCGGACCCCCCGCACGACATGAAGTCGCTCCTCGCATCCCTATTGCTGGTCGTCCTGGCCGGGGCCTCTCCCCCGGCCCACAGCGCCGATGACGAACCCCTCGCGGCCCCCGGCGTGCCCGACGTCACGTCGGGGAACGGTGTCCTGGAGGGCACGGTGAGCCATAGCAACCCGAAAAGGTCGACGGCCGGTCTGACCGTCGGTCTCTACGCACTCTCGCCCGAGGGACGCCCTTCTCTTCGACAAGGCCGCACCGAAACCGACGGGAGCTTTCGGTTCGAGAACATCTCCAACTCGCCACAGGTGACCTATCTCGTGGGCGTTCGCATCGACGAGATCCCGTACGGGGACCGCGTTGTTTTCGAGGAAGGTTCGACCCGGGCCACCGTGCACCTCGCGATCGACGACCCCATCGCCAGCCTGGAGCCCGTGACTCTCCAGGACAGCGTCGTCTCCTTCCGCTGGCGCGCTGGCGAACTCGAAATCCAGGAGGAGCACCGCCTGGAAAACGAAAGCGACCGGGTCGTGCGATTCCCACGCACGACCGGCTCCAGGAGCCGGGCTCCCTTCGAAGTGCAGCTTCCCGATGACGCCACCGAGATCGCACCGGGCTTTGGACAGGTGGAGTCCTACTTCGAACGGCGGGGCAATCGCCTGCTCTTCTGGGGGCCCCTCCATCCCGGCGAGAACCAGGTCCAGTTCTCGTACCGCGTCCCCAGGACCCCCGCGGACGCCGATTCCCCCCTCGTGTTTCGGCCCCGGATACGGCCCGCCCCGGCCACCTTCACGGCACTGATTCCGGAATCGGACCCCGAACCCGAGATCACCGGCCTCACGGAGCGGGGGAGCGTGACCCCCGCCGAAGTCACCTACCGGACTTTCCGGGCCGACGGGGAGACCGACGACGACATCGCGATCACTCTCCGCGCTCCCAACGAGACCACCGACACCGAACTCCTCGAAATGGCTGGAGCCAATGTCTGGCTCGAACTCGACGACACCGCTCTCGACGTCAAAGTGGATTACAACTTCCTCGTCGGCGGCGACGCGCGACTCGTCGGCACTCCCGAAGCACCCGCCGTGACGCTCCAGGTGCCCCCGGGAGCGGAACTCCTGGGAATCGCTCCGATCCCCGAACGCATCGGGGCGATCCTCGACGCCCACTCCAAAATCCAGGTGGCGGGCCCCCTTGGGCCGGGCCCGGCGCAGTTGAGACTGCACTACAGGATCCCCGCGGACACTCGGGGAGCCTCCATCGACCTCTCCTTTCCGTGGGAAATTCCGGTTCTCAACGTCCTGGTCGCCGACACCGGGGTTCGCGTCGAAAACGATCGACTTCATCGAAGGCGCCCCATGCGACAGGGAACTCGACTCTTTTTGCACCGGGAGGCCTTCGCCATCGAACCCGGCGAATCGCTGTCGATCGGTCTTCGCCCGGTCAACCACTCTCAACTCTCCCGAATGCAGAGCCGCATCGCCGTCTTGTTGATCGCCGCACTCGCCATCGCCTTCATGCTGCTCCCGCTCCGGCAAAGCGGACCGGGCCACTCCAAGACCGGCCGCCCGAAGGCCGACTCCGACCCGAAGCGCCTCGAGCGAGAAACTCTCTACGCGTCGATGAGGGACCTCGAACACGATTTCGAGACCGGCAAGCTCGAGGCGGCGGACCACGCCCAGTTGAAGCGACAGCTTGAGCTGCGCGCGGCCGAGTTGATGACGTCCGAATCCCCGGCGGAACCCGCGGACAACGATGACGCAATCGCCGCCTGCAGCTCCTGTGGAACCCCCCTCGCGGAGACCTGGGAATTTTGCGCCCGATGCGGGACCCCGCTTTGAGCCGCCCCCCGGACACCGCCCTATCGGTTCGGGCCCGCGGCATCGAGAAACGCTTCGGATCCTTCAGCGCACTCCGGGGAGTGGACGTCGATATCCCGAGCGCACACCTGCTGGTCGTTCTCGGTCCCAATGGCGCCGGAAAATCGACCCTCGTTCGCATCGTCGCCGGTCTCCTTCGGCCCACGGCCGGAACGATCGAATTCGGCGAAGCCCACCCGGAGAAATGCCGGAACGTTCGCGGACAGATCGGATTCGTCGGACACGCAACAATGCTGTATCCCGAACTCACGGCGCGGGAAAATCTCGTCTTCGCTGGACGCCTTCACGCTCTCGACAACCCTGCCGAACGGGCCCGGGAACTGCTCGCGGAGGAAGGCCTCGAGGCCTGGAGCGACCGACGGGCACAGACGTTTTCGCGTGGCCTCGCCCAGAGGTTGGCCATCGCCCGGGCCCGGGTTCACGACCCCCGGGTCCTGCTGCACGACGAACCCTTCACCGGGCTCGATGGCGCCGCCGCCGAGCGGCTCGCCGAGCGACTCGAACGACTGCGAGAGGATGGCCGCAGCCTGGTGCTCGTAACTCACGATTTCCGGCAGGCGAGCCGACTGGGAGACCAGGCACTACTGCTGGCCAACGGCCGCGTCGCCTACCGCGCCGAGGCCCCCCTGCCCAGCGCATCGGAACTCGACGAAATCAGCCGCCACGAGGCCGCCCGGGCATGAGGGTTGCCCTGGCCGTCCTGTGGAAGGACCTGCTCACCGAGTGGCGTTCGCGCGACCGCCTCGTGGCCATGGCGGTGTTCGCCTTGCTCGTCGTGGTCATTTTTCACTTTGCGCTCCCAGAAGGCACCGGTCGGCAGATCGCCTCGAATGCCCCCGGGTTGATCTGGGTCGCGTACGTGTTCACGGCCCTGATCGGGCTGAACCGCTCCTTCTCCCAGGAACTCGAAAATGACGCCCTCTCGGGGCTGGCGTTGGCGCCCGGCGAGCGCGGTTGGGTCTTTCTCGGCAAGGCGGCAGCCAATTTCACGATGATCGGGACGGTCCAGGCCATGACGGCCGCCGCCTTCGGGCTGGTCTTCGACCTCGACCTGGGGTCCGTCGCTCTCGAACTCGCGGCGATCACGGCCCTCGGGACGGCCGGAATCTGCAGCGTCGGAACGCTGATCGCCGCAATGGCCGTGCGCACCCGCTTCGGCGAAGTCCTGATGCCGATTCTACTCCTGCCCACGCTGGTTCCGGTCATCGTGGGTGCCGTGGACGGTACCGAGCACCTCCTGGAGACGGCGCGCATTCCCTTCGACGCGGTACAACTCCTGATCGTGGTCGACGCCACGTATCTGATAACCTCGTTTCTCTGCTTCGAGTACGTACTCGACGAGTAAGCGCGCTGAACCGCGCAAGGATGGCCTGGGTGAACGAAATATCGGACCGCGATCTCGAACTGTCCTTTGCAGACAAACTGGACCGGGCGGCGCGCCCACTCGGATGGCTGCTGGCGGTCCTCGCGATCGTCTACGCGTGGACCGTCGCCATGGCTCCCATTGACAGCATCCAGGGTCCGATCCAGAAGATCCTCTACGTGCATCCCCCGTTGGCCTACGGCGCTTATCTCGGTTTCGTCGTGACCGCTTTCGGGGGCATGATGTACCTCTGGAAGGATCAGGAAAATTTCGACCGACTCGCAATCGCCGGGGCCGAGGTCGGGTTGCTCTTCTGCACGCTCATGATGGTCACCGGGCCGATCTGGGCTCGGGGCACGTGGGGACACTGGTGGTCCTGGGATCCGAGACTCACGGTCACGCTGCTTCTGTGGTTCATCTACCTCGCCTACCTCCTGCTCCGGGCCTTCGGCGACGCCGGTCCCCGCACGGCCCGCTTCGGCGCGGTGTACGGGATCGTGGGCGTGCTGCTGATTCCTCTCAACTACTACGTGATCGAAATCTTCGGCAGCCGGAGCATGCACCCGGAAAATCTCGAACGGGGAAGCCTCGGCGACGGCATGGGGCTTCCTTTCCTCCTGGGGAATCTGACCCTCGGTGTAGCGTTCGTATGGCTCCTGGTTCGCCGCTGGCAGGTCGAAAATCTGAGAGCCATCGCGGCTCGCTGGGGTCGCCCCGAGGAGGATCTCCAATGAACCCCTACGTCTTCTGGGCCTACGCCGTGACCGCTGTCGCCCTGCTGGGCTACGCCTTTTTTCTGCGAAGCGAGCGCCAGAGGCTTTCCCGCGGGCAAAAATAAAAAACTGGTTGACAGGCGACCCGCGCTCGCAGTATATCCATGTAGGTTCCCGAGAATTCTACTGGAAAAGCCTTTTCACTTCCTCGATCTGGAGACCCCCCGCCCCCAGAAGGACGCCCCACGCGGAGAAAGTTGCGCCCGTCCGGGGGTGGACGTTCTTGCGCACGATCCGTCCCGTGCCCCTTCCGGCGGTAAAGAATTTCCCGATTGCGATCGAAAAGGACTCCTGGGAATTTTCGAGAACCGACGAGCCCCCAACCGGAGCACGCAACCCCCCAAACAACCCCCCGTCGAACCGAGTCTTTCCGGGAACCAAAGTCCCGCGGCACGTCTCTTGCTTTTGAGACCTGCCGAGACAGAGAACCAGTACCCGGGAGGCGTTCGACCACAGGAATGGCAAGCATGAAACGAGGCGTCGGCTACTGCGAGAATACAGAGTGCGAGGACTACGCCAAGGGCGTATTCCTACTCAACCACGGTGACACGTTCTACTGCCCGCGTTGCCGTCAACTCGGCAAGGTCGAGAAGGAACGCGGCTTCTACACCGGCAACTCCGACATCTTCAAGGAAGTGCGCGTCGAATACAACTTCGACCCCATCAACGGCGTTTACCGCGAGATCGCGATCGTACGCGACGAGAGTCTCTGGGGCCGAAACAACGTCTACACCCTCCAGTCCCCGCTGATCAAGACGGAGAAGCGCGCGCTCAAGGTGGCCGAGGCGATCCTGGCCAACCTCAACCGCTACCGCGGCATGCTGAACGGCGAGGATATTCCGCGCACCACGGAGATCATCCTCTCCTTCGATGACCCCTTTGACGAGTTCTCCCAGAAGCTCCAGCAACTGAGCCGCGAATGGGAAGCCAGCGGCCTTCGGGAGCATCAGGCCTAGCCCTCTTCCCGATCGCCCCCGCACCGATCGTCGGCCCAGCGCATTGCAAGGTCGATGGTCATGCCGGCCAGGATCGCGGCCACGCCCTGGTGTTCTTCCCGGTGTGCCGGAGTGGGATCCGGGGTCAGGGCGTCCTCGAGAGGCTGCCGGTACCAGGGAAACAACGTGTCCGGAAGCCGAGCCTCTGGAAACCAGGCCAGCCTTCGGTTTTCATGGCTGGTCCGCAATTCGCCGCCAACAGGACGACAGGTGTAGACGCGGGCCGTGTGCGGACGAAACCCCGTTCGCACGTAGTCTCCGACCCGGCGCACGACTTCCACCTCGAGCCCCGTCTCCTCGCGAACTTCGCGAAGCAGGGCTTCCCGGTGCGTCTCGCCTTCTTCCCACTCTCCGCCCGGGAGTTCCCACCCCCAAAGGTCGCTCCGCACCGCGAGCAGAACCCCCTCCTCTGCGCGAATCACCGCCTGGACGACAACCAGTGGCTGCGACTCCCCCCAGCCCGGGGACACGTACCCCCAGAGAAAGAGGCGGGCGTAGGCCGGCACCGCACCCGCGACCCGGAGCCATCGCGGAATCCGCGCGGCCACGACTCAGGAAATGATCTTATTGAGAGGAGTCTCGATGATGCCGCAGGCTCCCGCCTGGGCGAGACGGGGCAGGAGTTCGCGAACCCGCGCTTCCTCCACGACGGTGTGAACCGCAACCCATTGATCGTCGGCGAGCGTCGAAACCGTGGGCGTGTTCAGAGCGGGCAGCAGCGCCAGGATCGGGTCGAGGGCTTCCCGCGGAACGTTCATCGCGAGGACCACCCGGCTGGCGGCTCGAACCGACCCCATGAGCAGCATCGTCAGCCAGTCGATTTTTTCCTTCTTCCAGGCGTCTTTGACCGCCGCATGGCTCGCGATCAGCCGCGGCGTACTCTCAAGAACCACGTCGAGCACGTCGAGATGATTCGCCCGAAGGCTGGCCCCGGTCTCGCTCACGTCGACGATGCCATCGGCCAGCATCGGCGGCTTCACTTCCGTCGCGCCCCAGGAAAACTCGATCTGGGCGTCGATTCCACGCTTGGAGAAGTACTGCTTCGTGAGCCCGACCGCCTCGGTCGCAATGCGCTTTCCGTCCAGATCCGCGGCCGTGCGGAACTCCGACCCCTCCTTGACCGCCAACACCCAGCGAACCGTTCCATAATTCGGCCAGGGGGCCAGGAGATTGGCCATCTCCACCACGTCCGCACCGGATTCCAGGATCCAGTCCAGGCCGGTGATGCCGCAATCGATGACCCCCTGCTCGATGTACCGAGCCATCTCCTGGGGACGGATCAAGATGCATTCCATCTCCGGGTCATCGATCTCCGGGTAATACGAACGGCTCGACATCCGAACGGCAAAGCCCGCGCGGGCGAAGAGTTGCTGGGTGGTCTCCTGCAGGCTTCCCTTGGGAAGCCCCAATCGAAGCCGGTCGGGTTGGTCGGCGCTCATGCGCGCGGAGGCTACCCGGCGGACAGCGCGCCCGCCAGACGCTCGCCCAGTTCTGCCAGGCGGTCCCAGCATTCGCCCCTCGAGAGCTCCACCTCGCGGGGATGAACCGGGGCCTGGGGGTCCACTTTGATCACCGCCTCGTGCAGCAGGAGATCGAGGGCATTCGAGAGCGTCGTCTCGTTGAGGGCTTCGACCCGGCTGGTCTCCCCCACCAACCGGGATCGCTCAAAGACCGCGGTAGCCTCTTCCAGGATTTCCCGGCGGCGAAATCGGGGCTCGGCCTGGCGGATGACCTCGAAAAGGCAACGATAGACCTCCAGGACCCCCTCGGTCTGGGCCGCAATCCCCTCCAAGGGACCTCGTCCCAGGGGAGTCGCCTGGAGCCCCTCGCCCGGGTCGGTCTCGACCCAGCCGCGCGCCTCGAAGAAGTCAAGAAAGGCCGTGCAATGCGCGGAGAGCGTATCGGCCGGGGGCACGAAATATTCGCGGTACAGCAACTCGAGCCAGCCGTTGACCTCCTCGCCCAGCGCTTCACGAGACAAGCCTCCCGCCAGCAGCCCACGCGCCATGAAACTCGGGGCCGCCAGAAAATGAACGATGGAATTGCGGTAGAGATCGAGCGCCTGGCGAGAGTTTTCTTCGAAGAAGATGACGGCGTCCTCCACCCCCTCGGTCACGCGGACCAATCCAGCCCGTTCGAGAAACCCTACGCAGTCGCCAAAATCTCCGTCGTCGGCGAGCAGCGCCTTCGTCAATTGAACATCCTGGAGCCGCAACAACTCCACCACTTCGCTCATGCGATCCGTGAACTCCACCAGGCGCATCCCCGCGGTACGTGAACCAAGCAGTACGCTCGCCGCCACCGCGGTCGCATTCGCGGCGGTGGCGGCGTTGATCTTTTCGACAATCCGATGGGCCAACGACTCGACAAATTCGCGCTGTTCGGCGTCTCTCTCGCCGGGGCCCGCCTGTGCGAATTCCCGCCGCCGGGAGCCGAGAGCTTCCGCCAGCGAAAGCGGCTCGCCGAAATTGACATGGGCCGTTCCAAAGCGTCGCTGAAGAAATTTCCCGGCGCGCACGAGTCCCACCAGGCTCTCTTTTTCCTTGGCCGCCCCCTTCTGCTGGCTGACGATCGAGCCCTCCTCTACCAGGCGCTCGTAGGTCAGCCCGACCGGGACAAAGAAAAGGTCGCGCCGCGAACTGCGCACGAAGGCGTCGACATCCCAGGACAGCATCCCAAAACGCGGAGCCAGGGTCTTTCCCGTCCGGGATCGACCGCCCTCGATGAAAAACTCCTGGGTAAACCCTTCGCGGACCAGGTACGCGACATAGGAGCGAAAAATCTCCTTGTAGAGAGGGTCATCGAACCGACCCCGCGCAAAAAAGGCCCCGGCCCTTCGGAACAGGAAGCCAAAGGGCCCAAAGGCCATGTTGTCCCGGGCGTAGATGTGCGGGGGGACCAGGTAGTTCACGTAAAACAGCCACGAGATGATCAGAAAATCGAAATAGGAGCGGTGGTTGGGAACCAGCACGATCGGATCCCAGCGAGAAAAGTCCGCCACCTTCTCGAGTCCCTCGACCTCGATCGACGCGAACATCCGCTTGAAGATCCATCCTGCGACGCCCGCCAAGGCCGCCAGGAACGTCGAGTTCATGTTGGCCGCGATCTCGAAGAACAATTTTTCGGCATCGCGTTCGGCGCGGTCGACTTTCCCCCCGTAGCGCGCGGCCCGCTCCTGGATCGCGAGCTTGACCCGGGGGTCCTGGATGATCTGGCCCAGAACCCGATGGCGCGTTCGCACGGTCGGCCCCTCGACCACCTTCTCTTCGCGATAGAAGTAGAGCAGCATCGAACGCCGCACCTTTCGGGCGACGCGCACGGGGCCTTCCGAACGCCGGGAGGCAATGAACGAACTCAAGTCGATGGACTCGCCGATTTTCACCGAAAGGCTGCGGTACGTCGCGAGAAAAGATGTCACCTTGGCCAGGTCCGAGGGACGCGTGATCGATCCATAGTTCAGGTTGAGAAAGCGATTCTCCGCGCGAGGCCCCTTGCGCCAAAATAGGGCGAGGGGGACCACCGAAACCGGCTCCTCGGAATCCCATACACCGCGAACCACTTCGAGAAGCAGGTCCAGTTCATCCTCGCGAAGTCTCGCGCGTCTCCGAGAAAACTGGGCCCGCTGGGTCGTTCGCAAGAACAGGAAGAACGAATCTCCCCGGCGCACCAGGTTCCGGGCGATTCGACGCTCCTCGCCGTGTTCGACCTCGCGCGGACGAGCCCGCGGACGCCGAAGCGCCAGGGGCACGGCCTCGCGGAGCGGCCGGCAAAAGAAAAAGTCGAACCCGTTGGCAAACCGAGAAAGCCTCAGACCTTCGCGCAGAAAGAGGGTATTGAAGAGAAAATAATCGAGGCGACTCGAGTACCTCATGACGTAGACGACCGCGCCGGCCGATTCGAGGGTCCGCAGTCGATCGACAGCGCTCGACTCGAGGTGGAAATGACCGAAAAACCGGCGGGCAAACCAACGAAAGCCCCAGTTGAAGCGCCCGGTCATCGCCGAGTAGGGCTCGCTCGAAGTCGAACCCCGCCGCCGGTCCGTATCGTCCCCCGCACGGGGGGGTCCCGGAAGATCCTGGCTCGGATCGAGGGGAGAATCCGCCATACCCGTCTTCTACCAGAGCCCTGCGCTGGCCACAAGACGACCCCGGGAGGAGCCCGCGTGGCGCCTCCCCTGCCGACTCCGGCAACCCGGGCAACCGATCAATCGGGAAGCAGAATGTCTCCGGCGGTCATGTGCTTCGCGACCTCCTGGGCCGTCCACAACCCGCCTTCTTCCTGCTTGGTCGCACCGGTGTGCGTGACCACCCGCATCTCGGCGATCCGGCCTCCTCCCACGAAGAAGGTTTTGCCAGTCACGTCCTTCGCGAGATCGCTCGACAGGTACACCACCAGGGGCGATACCAAGCCCGGGTTCATTCGATCGCGCATCGATTCGTCAAAACCGGGGAGATCCTCGGTGAGCCGCGTCACGGCGACCGGGGCAAGAATGTTCACGCGCACGCCGTACTTTACGCCCTCGATGGCCAGGCACCGGGAAAAACCCGCGATCCCCGCCTTCGCGGCGCCGTAGTTGCACTGCCCAAAATTGCCGTTGAGCCCGGACGTGGAGGACGTGTTGATGACGACTCCACCCTGTCCGCGCTCCTTCATGTGCCCGTACACCGCGTGGGTCACACAGTAGGTCCCCTTCAGGTGCACGGCGACGACCGGATCCCAGAGGTCCTCGGTGGTATTTGCGAAGGACTTGTCCCGGAGGATACCGGCGTTGTTGACGAGGATGTCTACCTGCTCGAAAGCATCCAGGGCTCCCTTCAGGATGTTGAGACCGCCTTCGACCGTCGCGACATTGTCGTAGTTGGCCGCGGCCTCCCCGCCAGCCGCCTTGATCTCCTCCACGACCTGGTCGGCCATGTTCTGGCCAGCACCGGTGCCGTCCCGGGCTCCGCCGAGATCGTTGACGAGCACCGCCGCGCCCTCCCTGGCCAGCGCCAACGCGTGTTCGCGGCCCAAGCCGCCTCCGGAACCCGTGACAATCGCGACTTTTCCGTCCAACAAACCCATGGGGGAACTCCTTTTCAATGGCGGACCGCGCTTTCGGCCCCTCGACGACCCGAGGCGCGGCAGCGTAGCCAAGACGGGTCCGCGACACCAAGGGCCCGTTCCCGGACCGGGCGGAACCTAGGAGAAGAGAATCGTGCGAATCCGCCCGTAGGGGCGAAAACCCAGCCTCTCGTAGAGCCGCAACGCCGACTCGTTTCCATCGATGACCGTCAACTGAACGTGATCCGTCCCGGCCTCGACCGCCTCGTCGACGAGTGCCGACATTCCCGCGGTGCCCACCCCCTGCCCCCGCCAATGCGGCATCGTGTACACCCCCTGGACGAGCCACCCCTCGGCCCGCGCCACGTCGGCATAGCCAACGAAAGCCACCTCCCCATCGAACTCGAGAACCCGCGCCCGCGGCAGGCGGCTCCGCACCCAATGCCGAAATCCCCTCGGATCGCGCTCGCCGGGATCCGGGCGTCCTTCCTCGCGCAGGCTCGCCCGGGCCATCTCGACCAGGCGGTCGAGATCGCGATCCTCGGCCAACCGCGATCGCCCACCCGAAGGCAATGGAAACCGCTTCCGGTCGGAATCCCGGACCAGCAGGCCGGACTCCATGCGATCGAGAAGGGCCCGGTGTCCGAAAACTTCGAGGCGACTCCAGAGCGCCTCCACCTGGGCCTCCGAACTCTTCAGCAAGCCGCCCGGCAGGCTGTCGATGGAACCGCAGAGAGCCTCCACTGCAGCTCCGCGAATCCGCGAATCCAGGAGCACGCTCGGACGCAGAACGCCGACGCCCACGAGGACATCGTCTTCCCAGACGCCCATTCCCTGGATCCAGGTGTTGGCCGTGTCGCGCTGGGCGGACTCGGAGACGAGGTCGAGGAGCAACAGGTCGTCGGGAAGTCCATCGCGCAGATAGGCCACGGCCTCGGCCCGTCGACGGCGTCCGATGGGCAACACGCGCAGATTCGACGAGGCTGCTGAAAAGAGACGACGCACCCTCTCAATCGATCACGGCCAGAACGTCGAACTCTTCGACCGCCTCGCCTTCTTCGACGCGAATTTCGCGAAGCCGCCCCGAACAAGGCGCCTCGACCGGGATCTCCATCTTCATCGACTCGACGATCAGGACGACCTCTCCCTCCTCGATCGGATCTCCCACCTTCTTCTCGATCTTCCAGACCTTCCCGGTAATCTGGGACTCGACTTCGCTCGCCATCGCGCTCTTCCTCTCGTATCCGCGTCCACCCGGCGTTGGGCGGACGCCGCGGACTGAGACCGCGAGTCTCGCACGAAGCCACACTGAGGAGCAAGGCACGCTCGCGGGCGGTGCACCGGCAGACTTTCCCGGGCGGGCTAGACTCGGGCCTTTTGCGAAGGGCCCCGCCTTGCTCGAAACCGTCACCCAGGGATTCAAGAGCGCCACCGAGCGGTTCCGTGGAGTCCGCGAACTCACCGAGGACCGGATCGACGAGGCGCTACAGGATGTCCGCACTTCGTTGCTCGAAGCGGACGTCGACTTCGGCGTCGCGAAGGATTTTCTCGCCCGCGTCAAGGACCGCGCCCAGGGTGAGAAAATTCGCACCCGGGCCCGGGGGGCCGACGGGCGCCAGCACCGGGTAACTCCCGCGCAGCATTTCGTCGCGATCTGCGAGCAGGAACTCACCGAATTGATGGGCCCCGTCGAGCCCGAACTCGCCCGCTCCGACGGCCGCGTATCGGTCATGCTCCTCGGCCTCCAGGGCGTTGGCAAGACGACGGTCGCCGCCAAGCTGGCCCGGTATTTCCAGAAGCGGGGCCATCGCCCCCTACTGGTCGCCGCGGACGTCTACCGCCCGGCGGCCGTGGAACAGCTCAAGACGCTCGGCGCATCGATCGACGTACCGGTTCATTCGGGTGCCGAGGGAGAGCTTCCGCCCGCCATCTGCAAGAGCGCCGCACAGCGCGCGCGCAACGAACAACGCGACGTCCTCATCTACGACACGGCCGGGCGGCTGGCCATCGATGACGAGTTGATGGCCGAACTCGAGCAGATCGTCGACGAAGTCGCTCCGGCCAACAAGCTCCTCGTCTGCGACGCGCTCATGGGGCGAGACGCCGTAAACGTCGCCCAGGCCTTCAGCGAGCGGCTGGACCTCGACGGCATCGTGATGACGAAGCTCGACGGCGACGCCCGGGGTGGAGCGGCTCTCTCCGTAAAGGCCGTCACGGGCGTCCCGATCAAGTTCGTCGGCACCGGGGAACAGGTCGACCGCCTGGAGGAGTTTCGCCCCGAGGGGCTCGCCTCGCGCATCCTGGGAATGGGCGACATTGTCGGTCTCGTCAAGGACTTCGAAGAGGTCGTGGACGAAGAGCAGGCCGAGGAGGACGCGGACCGAATCCTCAAGGGCCAGTTCACCCTCGACGACCTGCTCACCCAACTCCGCACCCTCCAGAAGATGGGACCCCTGCGCGAGGTCTTCGCCAAGATGCCCATGTTCGGAGAGATGGCCGACCAGGTGGACGAGCGGGAACTCGGCAAGGTCCAGTCCATGGTTCACTCGATGACGCGAAGCGAGCGCACCAACCCCGACTGCATCGACAAAAGCCGGGCCTCCCGGATCGCGCGGGGAAGTGGTCGGCAACCGAAGGACGTTCTCGACCTGGTCAAGCGCTTCGACCAGATGCGCGCCGTCATGAGCCAGCTGGGATCGGGCGGTGACGGGATGCTTTCTCGCATTCCGGGCATGGGACGCCTCGCGGGAAGCGGCGGACTGGACCCCGCGGCCATGCTCGCCGGGGCAGCCCCCGCCCGGGGCGCTCGAACACCCAGCCGCGACTCGACGGCTCGAAAGAAACGCAAGCGCCAACAGGCACGAAAATCGAGACGCAAGGGCCGCAAGCGCTAGAGCAACCCTCGGGCCCCTGGCAAATCGCGGATAGCCCCGTAAAATGCAACATCCAAGGGGAAACGATGCACCCACCCCGCGGTGGTGCGAATGCGAAATCTCTCGTGCGAGCCGCCAACCGCCTTCGGAACCTGTCGATGAAACGATCTGGGAAGCTGGCCGTCGCGATTCTCGCCCTGGGATTGGCCAGCGAAGCAACGTCGGCCGATGACCGGTTCCCGGAACCGGAAGCCCTCCGACCGAGCGTAGAATTCTGGCTGCGGATCTATTCCGAAGTCCCCACCCACGCCGGACTTCTTCACGACACCGAGCACCTCGATGTCGTGTACGGGCTCGTCGAGTACCCGAAAGGAGCCGGCCACAAGGAACGCGAGCGCATCTCGACCTCGGCGCGGGAAACCGTCGAGAACGCCCTCCGCGACCTGTCGCGGGGCCAGCGGGCGAATCTGACTCCCACCCAGAAGCGGGTCCTCGAGAGCTGGCCCGAGGGAGTGCGGAGCGAAACCCTCGCCGGAGCGGCCTCCCGGGTACGCCTTCAGAGCGGCCAATCGGACCGCTTCCAGGCCGGCCTCGCGCGCTCGGGACGCTGGCGGCCGTACATCCACAAGGCTCTCGATGAAGCGGGGGTACCCGCAGCCCTCGTCGCCCTCCCCCACGTCGAATCGTCGTTCAACCCGGAAGCCCGCTCGAGGCTGGGTGCCACCGGGCTCTGGCAGTTCACCCGACCGACCGCCCGTCGCTTCATGCGTGTCGACCACGTGATGGACGAGCGTCTCGACCCCTATGCCTCCAGCGTGGCCGCAGCCCAGTTGCTCGCCCACAACCGCAAGGTCACGGGCACATGGCCCCTGGCCATCACCGCCTACAACCACGGTGCCGGCGGCGTCCGCCGCGCCATGTCGCGCACCGGAAGCAGCGACATTGCGGTCATCATCGAAAAGTACGACGGCCCTGCGTTCGGCTTTGCATCACGGAATTTCTACGCCGAATTCCTGGCGGCCAGGCGAATCGATGCCGACCCCGAGAAGTATTTCGGCAAGCAGCCCCCCTCTCCTCCCATCGAACTGGAAACCGCCCGACTCGAGGGATGGGTCCCTGCAAAAGCCCTCGTCGGGCACCTCGGCGTCGACGAAGACCTCGTACGGCGCAGCAACCCCGCCCTGCTCGAAACCGTGTGGGCGGGGGCGAAGCACGTGCCGAAAGACTACGTCCTCAGACTCCCACGATCGGCGATCGACGAGCCTCTCGAGTCTGCACTGAAGAGTCTGCCCGACCGATTCGTCTACGCCAAGCAGATCCCGGACCTCCAGTACACCGTTGCGCGCGGGGACGCCCTGTCGCGGATCGCCGCTCGCTACGGAGTCACCCAACGTCAACTCATCGCGCTCAATGGCCTTCGCAATGCCAACCACATTCGGATCGGACAGCGATTGACGCTTCCCTTTGCCCAGGACCCCAAGGACCTGGCGGACCTCGATTCCTACCGGGGAGCACGAACTGCGCGAGGGCTCTACCGGGTGCGCCCCGGGGACACCTTGTCAGAGATCGCCATCCGCCACGATCTTCCGGTCGCCGAACTCGCCCGCCTCAACGGCCTGGCGAATCAAAACCGGATCCATCCCGGGCAGTCCCTGAGACTCTCGGCCTCCGCACCCAAACCCGCCGGCGACAACGCAGGCGATCTCGTTGACCCGGGCGTGGCCGCGCCGCCTTCGGCCGGGCTGGAGGGGGACCCGACGGACTACACCGTCGCCCCGGACGGCACCATCGAGGTACAGGCCACGGAAACCCTCGGCCACTACGCCGAGTGGCTGGGAATTCCCACCGACGACCTCCGGCAACGAAACGGCTCATCCGGGCACGGTCAACTGGAGATCGGCCGCCGGGTCCAACTCGACTTTCGCGAAGTCTCCCGAGACGACTTCGAGAAGAAACGCCTCGAACACCATCGGGCACTTCAGCGCGCCTTCTTCGAGCGCTACGAGATCGTAAGCACCCGCACCCACCGGGCCCGGCGGGGGGAATCCCTTTGGTGGCTGGCCGAGAAGCACTTCGGCATTCCGCTCTGGTTGCTTCGCCAGTACAACCCCGGACTGGATGGCCAGAACCTACGGGTGGGAACCTCGCTGACCGCGCCGCGTGTTCGACCCCATGGCGACCGCTCCCAGACCGGCCAGTAACACACGCCCGCCTCAGACCTGAAACAGGGTTTCGTCGGGCAGGCGGAGGGCCGTCAGCGGGCCCCCGTAGACCACTCCCGTGTCGATACCGATGCTGTACGGGAGGTTCCAGCACACCTGGAAATCTTCCTGGGCGGTATGGCCGTAAACCACGGTCACTCCCAGTCCGTGTTCGACGTGTCCCGTGACCCGGTTCCAGAGGACGTCCTTGGCCGAACTCTGCACCACCGCCTCGTCGGCACCGGGGGTCGCAGATCGGTCCGTCCCCACGCCGGCATGGACAAAGAGATAATCCCCCACCTGGTAATGGAGGCGCAGGCCGAGAAGAAAATTTTCGTGAGACTTGGGAAGCCGCACCCGGCGTCCGGCCTTGTGCAGCGACTCCCGGTAGCCGTAACTGGCCAGCGTTCGTTCCCCACCGTTGGCGAGAAAAGAATCTCCGCCCATATAACAACGATCGGTCCACCCGAGAAAGTCCAGGAGCATCGATTCGTGGTTGCCCAGGAGAAAAGTACACCGAACCTCCTTCTCCAGTTCGATGAGAATCTCGATCACGCCACGAGAGTCCGGGCCGCGGTCGACGTAGTCGCCGAGAAAGACGAGTTCGTCGCCGACTCCAAGAGGCAACGCCTCCAGGAGTTCCCGCAACCTTTCGGACTCTCCGTGAATGTCCCCGATGGCATAGAGCATCGCCGGGTCGAACCTCCCGGACTGCTTCTTCGACCAAAGGGCGCTCCCGCTTGATCGAGGGGGCGCCTGGGGCCCCTAGAGGCCCTTTTCCCGGGACAATTGCCCGCAGGCGGCGGCGATATCCGCCCCGCGGCTCCGGCGAAGGGTGACGCGGAGCCCGGCCCCGTGCAGCTCCGCAGTAAAGCGATCAACGACTTCCTGGGTTGGCGCCCGCTCCGATGAATCGGGGTGAGGATTCATTGGAATCACGTTGAACCGGCACGGAATCCCCTTCAACAACCGGGGAATCTTTCGAGCGTCCTCGACCGAATCGTTGACTCCGGCCATCAGCGTGTACTCGAAAAGAACGGGGTGGCGTGGCGTAATCCGTGGTTCTTCTCTCAAGGTACGAAGGAGTTCCTCCAGCGGAATGCGGCGATTCAGCGGAACGAGGGAATCGCGCACCTCATTCGAAGCGGCGTGGAGAGAGACCGCCAGGTTGACCGGCACGGCTTCGAGAAGCGATCCAATCTTCCCCGCGATCCCCACGGTCGAGACCGTGATCCGTCGCGGAGCCATCGCGAAAGCCCGGGGGTGCACGAAAATGCGAATCGCCCGAAGTACATTGGACAGGTTCAGCAACGGTTCCCCCATCCCCATGAAGACGATATTCGTGATGGATTCACCAGCTCCGAGAGACGCCCGGGCGTGGCAGAGCTGATCCACGATCTCGGAGACACCGAGGTTTCGAACGAAACCCATCGCCCCGGTTGCACAGAACGAACACTCCAGGGGGCACCCCACCTGGGTCGAAACACAGAGCGTGTTGCGCCGCTCCTCGGGGATGATCACGGCCTCGACAATCGCTCCATCCTCGCAGCGCAGCGCAAACTTGCGCGTGCCGTCGGTCGAACAGTCCACCCGGTCGACTTCGAGCGCGCGAAGGCTCCAGTGATCCAGGAGTTCGCGTCGCAACTCCAGCGACAGATCGGTCATCGACTCGATGTCTTCGATGCCCCGCCGGTAGATCCACCCCAGGACCTGGTCAGACCGGTAGCCCTCGAGTCCCGCGGCTTCGAAATGAGAACGGAGTTCTTCCGGCGAGTAATCCTTGAGGGCCCGGATCGCCATCAGGAACGATTCTCTTTTTTTTCGTATTCGAAGAAGTGCATGCGCCGACCGTCGGCACGCCATTCGCGTTCATAGGCGGTCTGCATTCGCCCGGGGGCCTCCTCGAGCCAATTGCGGGAGTAGGCGTTGGCCAATCCCGGCTCGGCGGCAAGGACGAGGTGAATCTGCTCGGCGTAGAGAAGGTCGTCGGTGGCGGCGAAGAGTCGCCCGCCCAGCCGAAGGCAGTTGCTGAGCCGGGCGATGGTGGTCGGCTGAAAGAATCTCCGCCGGGCATGTCTCGCCTTGGGCCAGGGATCCGGGACATTCACCCAGAACTCCGACACTCCCCCGGCCGACAGGGCTTCCCGGATCACGGCCTCGGCGCGCGCTTCCACCAGGCGAATGTTCACCACCTCCGTCCGGGACAGGCGACGGGCCAACTTCAAAACCCGCTTGTAGGAGAGATCGATTCCGAGAAAACAACGACCGGGCTGCTCGATGGCGGATCCCACGAGGAATTCGCCGCGACCAAAGCCCACTTCGACGACGAGATCCGGACCGCCCGATACCCCGAAGAGGTCTGCCGGCGATTGTTCCACGATCTCTTTCAGATCGCGCCTCCAATCCACGCCCGGAATGTCGAATTTCAGTCGTCGGGACATTCGATCACCGCCGCCGGTGCGAACGTCGACGGGAAACGTAGTCGACCATGAGAAAGGAGCCCAGTTGGCTGGGCTGCGTATAGAACGCCCGCCCCTTGTTGATCTCGGTCATCCGCTCCACGAACCCCACGAGCTCGGGCGCATCGTCCAGCATGAACGAGTTGATCGTGACGCCCATGCGCGTCACTCGCCGCACCGTCTGCAGCGTGCTGGCCACCGCCCGCGGCGAGACCCCTCCATAACCCATCGGCCATTCCACGCGAAGCTGCGAATCCTCGTAGTACGCCGTCGGTTGGCCGTCCGTGATCACGATGACCTGGGGCGAAGCGCACGGGTGCTGCCGGATCAGCCGTTCGGCGACCATCAACCCCTCCTGAAGGTTGGTAAAGGGATCTCCCATGTCCCAACTCACCTCGGGGAGTTCACGAATGCGAAGCTCGCGGGCCCGCGTCGAAAACCCGACCACGAAGAAATGATCTCGGGGAAACTGCGATCGGATCAACTGGTCCATGGCCAGGGCAACCCGCTTGGCTGCAGGAAATCGCCCCTCCCAGGACATCGACCAGCTCATGTCGAGAAGCAGCACCGTGGTCGTCTGGGTGCTGAAATCGCGCTCCCGCACCTCGAAATCCTCGACGCCCAGCTGCACGACCGATCCCGGCCCCCTTCCTTGGACGCTCTGGCGCTTGACGGCATTGAGCACGGTGCGTGAGAGATCAAGATCCAACGAATCGCCGAACTGCCAGGCTCGGGTCTCATCCGGTCGTGGAGTGGAGACACCGCGACCCGGACTCTCATGCTCTCCTCCGAGTTGCTTTCTCAAGGCGCTGTACACGTCGACCAGTGCCTGGGATCCAATCCGTCGGATGGCCCGGGGAGTGAGGGCGGTTCCATCGGCCGAGAGATACCCCGCGTCGCGAAGATCCGACTCAAGGTCGCGCAGCAAAACGAATGACCCACCGGCCGCGTCGCCGAGAAGGTCTTGCAGCCGATCGGCCGAGATATCATCCAAACGACCTTCCTCGAGAGCCTGGGCGAGACGCTGAAGCTCCTCGAGTTGTTCGCGAACCTCCTGGGCTGTTTCGTAGTCCGCGGGCTCGGACCCTCGAAAACGTCCCGCCTCCCGGTCGAGAAATTCCTCCAGGGATCTCATCCGGTCGAGTTCGGCGAGGAGTTCGGAAAAATCCTCGGCGGCATCGGGATCCTCGAAAGAGAAGTCTCGAAAGGCTTCCACGCGCTCGGACGGCCGTTGCTCGGGACGGTGACGCCGCTCCAGGAAATCGTTCAGGCGAGCCGATTCAAAACCGTACCGATCTCGAAGCCGCTCCTCCTCGCGATCCAGGATTTCGTCGAGGCGACGCTGAAGGTCGGCCTCGACGTCACTCATGTCATAGTGCTCGTAGAGCGAACGGGCCTGCTCGCGCAGCATCGACTGGAGATCCTCCGAGCCGAGGACGGGCATGTCCATGCCCGCCATGGGAAACCCGTGACGACGCATCCAGTCGAGAGCTTCCTCGGAGGTCAACCCCTCCATCATCAGGTCCGAGAGGGCGTCCAGTGCGGCGCGCGGATCCAGGGAGAACTCGTTCTGCTCGCCGTCCCACCGGCTGTACCGGTAGCCCTTCATGGGTGGTAGCGGACGCCCACCTCGGTTTCGGACTTGTTCAGCCGATTGCAGAGGTGGAGCCCTTCCAGAAGGAACTCGATAGCCGATGCCAGGGCGGCCTCCGAAGCTTCACCGACCAGGTCGCTCGCCGCCTCGCGAAGGCCGGGGATCTCATCGAGACCCACCAGGTATTGCGCCGAAGGAAGATGACTGGACACCTCCACCTTCCACCCCTCGTCGAAGGCTTCCACGACGGTCGCCAGGGAGTCGGGTGTCGTTCGTTCATCGAAAACGACCCGCGTGGCCCGGCGCACCAACCCGGCGGCCACGTCCGCCTCACTCTGTTCCGTGCCCGCGTATTCGAGTTCAAGTTTCCCGCTCATCGACGCCGCGAGAGCCTTGAGATCCGAGATGCGCGGAACCGCCTCGCTCTCCGAGAGCTCCAACGAGCGCCGAATCGCATTCGCAGCCAACGTCTCATAGTTCGCGATGGTCATGCGAACCGAAACCCCCGAAGTCTGGTCGATCTCGGTGCTGGCCCGGGCCGCAAAGGTGATCTCCCCAAGGATGTCCTCCATGAACTCGGGAAGGACCCACGTCATGCCCTCGACCTCCGGAACCGAGACCTCCTGGCGGGCGATCGCCAATTCGAGTTCCCGTGTCGGTGGATGGTGCGTCCGAATTTGCGCCGCGTAGCGATCCTTCAGGGGCGTGATGATCCGTCCGCGACTCGTGTAGTCCTCCGGATTCGCGCTGGCCACGACGAGCACGTCGAGAGGAAGCCGAACCCGATACCCCTTCACCTGGATGTCGCGCTCCTCCATCAGGTTGAAGAGACCCACCTGGACCTTCTCGGTCAGGTCCGGCAACTCGTTGATGCAGAAGATGCCCCGGTGACTGCGCGGCAATAGACCAAAATGGATGGTGTGTTCGTCGGACAAGTAGCGCCCTTCGGCCACCTTCACGGGATCGACATCGCCGATCATGTCGGCAATGGAGACGTCGGGAGTCGCCAGCTTTTCGGTGTAGCGCGCATCGCGGTGAATCCACTCGATCTCGGTCTCGTCTCCCACTTCGGCGACGCGTGCCTTCGCGAAAGCAGAGACCGGGCTGTACGGATCATCGTGCAATTCGCTGCCTGCGACCGCAGGAACCCACTCGTCGAGAAGCGCGACAAACGCGCGAATCAGCCGGCTCTTCGCCTGCCCGCGCTCGCCGAGAAAGATGAGGTCGTGCCCGCACAGCAAGGCGTTTTGAACGGCGGGCACCACCGTCTCGTCGTAACCCAGAACACCAGGGAAGAGCGGTTCGCGCTTGCGCAAACTCGCCAGGAGGTTCGCCCGAATTTCCTGGCGAAGAGTCTTCGGGACGAATCCAGAAGCCTTGAGTTCGCCCAGGGTCGTCGCGGCGGGGTGGGGAGTTTCCATGGCGACCATGATGGCAGAAGCCCATGGACGAGCCAACGCCCTCCGGACAGCGGCGCTCTAGCCGAGTAGCGCCTCGAAATCGATCTCGCCCTTTTCTCGCAACGTATCCACCACGTGCTTGATCACCCGGCGTACCGCGCTGTCGAGGTCGACGTTGTCGACGATCGGGATGTCGTGTCCGTCGGCCAGTCCCAGGATGTAATTCTGGATTTCGAGGATGGCGTCCAGATTTTCGACATAGCGCTGGGATTCCCGGCGTCGCTCGCGCTCGGCTCGGGTGGCAAAATGGCTCGCGAAGGCTTCTTCGTCGAGGCGGGCCACAATCACCATCATCACGTCGGCGACGTCCCGATACCCCTCGACATCCAGGAGTCCCGGTGCCAGGGGCACCCCGTCCAGCACCAGGCTGGCATTCTCCTCCACGGCCCGATCGATCATCGCCCGGGCCCCGAGCGACATCGCCGACGCCTGGGCGATGAAGCCATCAACCGCGGGGCTCTCGCTGTCGATGGCGGCCGGCAGCTCGCGATGCGCGTCAAACGACGAAACATGAAGGGCCGGCACCAATTCCCTTGGAATCAACGTTCGCATCACCTGGCGAATCGAATCGGTGGAAAGGACCCGGCTGATCCCCAGGCGAAGCGCCACTTCCAGGGCCACGGAGGTCTTGCCCGCTCCCGTGGTGCCGCCGAGGAGAATCACCACGGGCCGTTCGGGCTCCTGGTAGTGACGCCAGCACAGGTAGCGCTCCCCGGTACGGTCGCCGAAACGTTCGCAGAGTGTCGCGTGCGCCAGGCGCCTGAGTTCCGCCCGAGAGATCTCGGTACGGCCTCGACGGCGCAATGCGAGCTCGATCTCACGGGCCGCATCGAACGCATCGCTGGGGTCGATCGCCGAGGCCAGCAGAGACTGGGACAGGCGCCCCTTGGAGAAGGGAGTCGCATCGCGTGAAAGCCCCACCCGAATCGGAGCCGGCGTCGCGACCTCCTGCAGGCTCGTGTCGGGAAACTCCTTGCGAACCACGTCGCTCACGATCCCCGCGAGATCGCTCCGATCGATTTCCCGCGCACCGTGGATCTGCGTGCGCACCATCTCCGCGACGTGGAGTGCGTCGTCGAAGGAGATTTCGCGGGACATCAGGAAGTGGACGAGGATGCCGCGCATGAAGGGACGCCTGGACTCGCCATGAGTCACCCAGACCTCACCCATTTCGGGAGGTTGGCTTTTCTTCAAACCCGACATGAAGACACAGCCTATCGCGTCTCCCAACCAACCGGGCGTCGCTTCTCCCCGCGTCCCGCTGGGTTTCACGCGCCCGAGAAAAGCAAAACCGTGGGAAAATAAACACACTTGAAGGTGCCGGACGGGATCGGCACAAAACACT
This sequence comes from Myxococcota bacterium, assembly GCA_036228265.1. Lineage (GTDB taxonomy): Bacteria > Myxococcota_A > UBA9160 > UBA9160 > UBA4427 > CAJXIC01. The sequence continues at coordinate 23,653 of JAZAOF010000196.1, forward strand.
CGCGCTTTCAGCTTGACTTTCTGGTGCGCGCGGCGTTTGCTTCTGGTTGAACCCTCACCGTGCGACTTGGAGAAGGACCCCCCCAGGCCCCTCCCCGCTCCCGCAAATCGATTTGCGACGACCCCGGAAGTGACTCGATCGGACACGCTGCCGCCGATGCACAACGCGATCGAATACTTCCGCAGCCGGGACGTCGTTCAGATCCTCGGCGTTTCCCGAAGACAACTCCAGTACTGGGCGCAGACCGACCTGGTACAACCCTCGGCTCGAACCCCGGGTGGACATCACCGGTACACGTTCGAAGATCTCGTTGCACTGAAGGCCACCGTTCGGCTCATCGAAGCCGGGGTCTCGGTCCAACGAATTCGCAAGAGCATCGGCGCCCTTCGAAACCTCCTGCCCAGTGTCGAAAGACCCCTCTCCGAACTCGTCCTCGTCGCCACAGGGGACGTCGTTCTCGTCTTCCGCGGTGAAACTGCGTTCGAAGCGGTTTCCGGACAAGAATGGGTTTTCGAGGTGGCCCGGTTCCAGCACGAAGTCCAGCATTGGCGACGCGCATCCTCCCGGCCCCAAGCGTCTACCGCGTGGGACACGGGCGACGAATCTGTCGCAACGTGACATACTCAGGTAGGCGCACGACGCCATCATCGACGCGGGAGGGGGCGGCCATGCGATCGATTGCCATCGTCAATCAAAAGGGTGGTTGCGCCAAGACGACGACCACCGTGAACCTGGCTGGAGCGCTTGCCGCCCAGGGTTCACGCGTTCTCGTGGTGGACATGGACCCCCAGGCCCACTCGTGCCTCGCCCTTGGAGTCGAAGCCGACGAACTCGACGAGAACCTCTACGAGGTCCTTTCGGACCCTGTAGCGGGCGCGCAGATCGCCGACATTCGGGTCGAGATCCGCGAAGCATTGGACCTGGCGCCGTCGAGCATCATCCTCTCCGCGCTCGAGCAGAAGTTGGCCGGCGAAAAGAACGAGGACCGAACCCTCCGGCTCGCCCATGCCCTTCACCCGGTTTCGCGGGAATACGACTACGTGCTCATCGATTGTCCCCCCAACGTGGGTCTCCTCACGTTCAACGCGCTTCGGGCGGCCCGCGAGGTAATCGTCCCCCTCGAGACCAGTTCTTTCGCCATTGACGGCGTGCACAAACTCCTCGAAACCATCTCCCTGCTTTCGGAGCGCATCCAGCACGAGGTCGACGTCCGTCTCCTGCCGAGCCTCTACGACGGCCGCACCCGGTATGCCCGACAGACTCTCTCCGACATCCGCGAGCAGTTCGCCGACATCTGTTTCGACACGGTGATCCGACAGACCGTAAAACTCCGGGAAGCCGCGCAACGCGGCTCACCCGTCGTTTTTTCAGCGCCCACATCACCCGGCGCCGCTGATTTTTCTGCGTTGGCCATGGAAGTCGAAGCTTCGGCTCCCGCGGCACGGGTCGCCGAGGTCCTTGAGGCGCCGGCTGCCAGCGCGGAACCCCGGCAGATCGAACTTCACTTTCGGGACATGACGGCCGGCGATGTTCGAATCGCGGGAGATTTCAACGGCTGGGTTCCGGACAAAGGCGTCCGCTCGATCATCGAAGGCCAGGGCGGTACCCGCATCTGGACGAAAGTCCTGCAGTTGAAACCCGGCACGTACGAATACCGCTACGTCGTGGACGGCGAATGGCGAGAAGACCCGGACAACCCGGAATCGGTCACGGGATCGACGGGTCGCGCTCACTCGATCCTGGTCGTGCGCTGATGCCCCGAGACCTCGCGGATGTCCTCCACTACTTCATGCCCGAACTCTCGTCTCCCGGGAAAGGCGACCCGACGAACGCACCGACCTCGCACTCGACCGCGGTCCTGCCGATCCTGGCTCTTCCAATCTCCGACCAGGACGTCGTCCGAACCGCCTTCGCCTGGAACCTCGGGGTGGAGATCTCCCGCCTGGGAGGACGTTCCAGCATCGTAACCCCTCCCGCGGACTCCGGGTCTTCGCTCTGGCCCGAGACCGCGGATTCCGCGCTGGGAACCGAGATTCTCTTTGCCGAGCAGAACAACCTGCAGTCTCTCCATCGCAAAGCCACCGACGTCGCCGTGGCGCGCGCCGCCGACGCCGACGACGGGGGCCTCGTCCTGGTCCGAGTGCCTCCGACCTGGCTCCTCCCCCCCCTGCAGAGCAACGCCCTCCTGCGATGGGTTCTGCTGCTGACCTCACCTGACCCGCTCGAAATGGTCGAGACCTTTGGCCTGATGCGCCTGTTTCATCGGCTTCGGGAGGACTCCGAGATCGGCGTGACCTTTCACGGCGTCAAGGAAGCATCCGCGGCCGAGACGGCTTTCGAGCACCTGGATCAGGCGGCGAGAAAGCGAGCGGGAGTTGCCCTCTCGAACTATGGAGCGCTGCTCGATGACCTGGAGGTCTATCGCGCAATCGCCGCCCACCGGGCGGTCGGCCTGGTTCGGCCCCAGTCCCCGGCTGCACTCGCGCTTCGCGATGTAGCCAAAATTCTTCTCAACCATGCAAAAGAGGCCCAATATGCCTGACTTCCCCAGCGAGAACCGACACCCCATCTCCAAGAGCGAAATTCGCCGGCAACTGCCGCACCTACAGCCGCCTTTGCGCCTGCTTGGCGAAGACTGGCTTGCGGCATCCACGACAATCGACTTCGTCGCCCTGGATCCGGAGGGAGACGTCACCCTGCTCTTGGTGGGCCAAGCCGGCGAAGACCCCGCTCTTCTCACCCAAGCGCTCGCGCACCGTTCGTGGATCGCGGCGCGCCTTGGAAACTGGCGCCAACTGGCCCCGGACGCGGGAATCGCGACCAACGCGCAGGTGCGCGCCGTGCTGCTCTGTCCCTCTTTCGCGCCCGAGACCCTTGCGGCCGCGGAAAGCCTCGCGGGGGTGATCGTCCCCGTGCGGTGCCGCGGCATCGAGTCCAACGGAGAGTTCCACACGGTCTTCGCGTCGCTCGGCGACTCACCGCCCGAACGCCCGGTAAACCGCTCGACGGCTCGCGCTCCGGAAGCTCCGCCGGCGACCAAGGCTCCCGAGATCCCTCCGACGGATCGCGCCCTGGAAAGCCCTCCCCGGGGGAAGTCTCGGCGATTCAGGACCCTCCCCTTCCGAAGCGGGCTGACGGAGGAAGACCTCGACCTGACGCCCGAAGAAGCCCAGGAATTCAGCGAGACCCCTTAAAAAACTTTTTTTGACACTTTTCGAACCGGGCTGGCTACTCCCCACTTAAGGGCAGCAATGCGGCGATCGAAGTGCATGGACGCTTCGGGAGCCCGCAACCGCCCTCTGGGAACAAACAGGGGAGATTTCGAGGTGGCAGCAGCACCCGTTGAGAATGCGGTATCGGATCCGGCGAGCGAACTGGACTTCGCCAAAAGACTGGAGCGAGGGGACCGAAAGACGTTCGAAGTCTTTTACGAGGCTTTCTACCCGCGAATCTATGGCTTCGTCGCCAAGAGAATGGCGAACCGGGCCGATGCGGAAGAGATCGTCCAGGAAGTCTTCTTGAACGTCTTCCTCTCGATCGGCTCCTTCCGGGGCGACGCTCCGCTCGCCTCATGGATCTTCGGCGTGACCCGGCGAACGATCGCACGGCGTTTTCGCCGCAAGCGCCACACCACGGTGCCCATGCCCGAGGACGAGAGTTTCCAGGACAGCTACCGCGACAAGAGCGCAGCCACTCCCTTGGAATCCTACGAAGCGCAGGAACGACTGGACTCGATGAGTGCGGTGGTCGAGAATCAACTGAGCCGTGAACAGTGGGCCGTGTTCGTGCGTCACCACCTCCAAGACGATTCGGTCGCTACGATCGCAAGCAGCCTGGACAAGACCGAGGACGCGGTCAAATCGAATCTCTACAGGACCCGCAAGGCACTGCTCGCCAGCTGACGAGCGCGCCCCGGCGCAGCCCGAGACGCCTAGGTTTCCTCGAACTCGGCAACCCGTCCCAGGATCCGGTCTCGCTCTTCACGCATCCGCTCCTCGGTATCCGCTTCGAGATTCAGGCGCAGCACCGGCTCGGTGTTTGAGGGCCGCAGGTTGAACCACCAATCCGGGTAGCGGACCCACAACCCGTCGAGTTCCGAGATCTCGGGGGCACCGGCGTGCTCTCTGCGGAATACGTCGAGAACCGTTTCGACATCACGAACCCGGCGATTGATCTCCCCCGTCGCAAAGTAGCGGCGAAGCGGATCGACGACTTCCGCGAGCGTCTGCTCCTCGACAACGAGAACCTCGAGGAGAGAAAGAAATGCGGCGACGCCATCGTCCGCCACCAGGTTCGGCGAAAAGCGGAAGTAGAAATGGCCCGAGAGTTCTCCGGCAAACACCGCCCCTTCCTCGCGCATCTGCGCCTTCACGAAGGAATGGCCCACGCGGCACATCGCGGGCACGCCGCCCGCGGCTTCGATCTCCTCGGCCGCAGCGCGACTCGAACGAAGGTCAAAGAGAACTCGCCCGCCCGGCTCCCGCTCCAATTGCCTCCGGGCCAACACGCCGGTCAAGAGATCCGACGAAACGATCTGCGCCCCGCCATCGACGAACACGGCGCGATCGGCGTCGCCGTCGAACGCCACACCGAGATCGGCCCCGCTGCGCCGGACCGCTTCCTGGAGATCGCGTAGGTTTTCCTCCTTCAACGGGTCCGCCTCGTGATTCGGAAAGGTGCCATCGGGCTCGAAGTAAAGTCGCTCCACGTCCAGGGGCAAGCGCTTCAAAACCGGCTCGAGACCCACCGCGGCCATGCCGTTTCCACAGTCGATCGCAACGCGCAGGCGCGCCTCCTCGCAGCGAGGAGCCACGCCCAGCACGTGGGTCGCGTAATCCTCGACAAGGTCGACGGCTTGACAGTCCGCACCTCCGCGCTGCGGCGGTGCGGCGCCACGAGACTCAACGAGTGCCTCGATCTCGCGAAGCCCCGAGGCTTCGCCCACCGGGATCGCATGTTCGCGACAGATCTTGAACCCGTTGTACTGCGCCGGGTTGTGAGAGGCCGTCACCATGACCCCTCCTCCGACTCCGAGTTTTTCGCAGCCGAAGTAGAGGATCGGGGTCGAGATCACCCCGAGATCCCGGACGGATACTCCCTCGTCGAGAATCCCTCGAACCAGGGCTTCCGCGAGACCGGGAGAATGCGGCCGTGCGTCGCGCCCAACAGCCAGGGTCGACGCCCCGATAAAATGAGCCGTGGCCCGGCCGATGGCGTAAGCCTTTTCCTCGTCGAGCTGGTCGGGAACCGTGCCGCGGATGTCGTAGGCCTTGAATATCTCCATCCGGCGAGTCTAGCCCGAACCCGCGGGCGTTTTCCCGGAGGTTCTCGAACTCCCGAAAACGTTGGCTTCCGGCTCGCCTTGACCCGGGCGACCGGCCGCGCGACCCTCTAGTCCATTGAGGGGCGAAGGCGTTCGGCCCTCCGGCCGAAAGCGATCGAACCCGGGAGGGTCTTCATGTTTGGTCTGGGAACCGTGGAGTTGCTCATCGTGCTCGGCATTGTCGTCCTGATCTTCGGGGCCCGGCGTCTCCCGGAGATCGGCTCCGGCATCGGCAAGGCGATCAAGAACTTCAAGAGTGGCGTCTCGGAAGAGGAGATCGACGTCACCCCCGAAAACGACCGGGTCGGCGAAGGAAAGTCGGACTCCTAGCCGCCCATCGTCGCTCGGATCTCCCACAGCAGGGCCAGTGCACAGAGCCCGAGGGTCAGGGTCCAACCTACGGCGGTGGCCGTGCGTCCGAGACGAGGCGGCCGCGGCACACGTCGAGGCAAGGAACGAGGCACCGGCGGGACCTTCGACTCCTTCGAATCCGACGCCTGCGCGCGGGGGATCGGGGAGACCGGACGCGGAGCCGCCGTCGACTCGACCGGTAGCCTTGAAGACGCTTCGGCCTCGACGGGATCGGAGCCCTCCGTCGCCGGAGTCGGAACCACCGGGCTCGCTGACTCCAGGGGAGACGGGTCCGGGGTAGCCTCCGAAGGCTCGGTAGGAAGCGAAGGGATCTCCCGGGCCAGGACTTCCGCGCGATCCTCTTCCACGGCCCGGTCGAACTGATCCGATAGCGCCATCCCCAACTCGTCTTGCCTCTCGGAAGGGTCCACCTCGGGTGGGCCGCACGCGTCACCCGCCACGGCGGAGACGAAAAAACCGTGGCGGCAACACGAACACCGCACCCGAACGCCTTCCGACGGAATGCGTTCGTCGTCGAGCTGGAAACGCGTATCGCAGGCTTCGCACGTTACGATCACGACGACACCTCGCCCGTGCGCGTTCCATTTTCAACCAGGCGCTGTGCTATTTTCTGCTTGGGGTTCATGGCGATCCGATCTCGATTCGGGAAGCCCCTAGGGCACCCCAACTTCATCTGCATTTCGGCCGTTCGCGCTCGCCGCTTGAGCCGGCTCTCCTCTCGTGCGAAGCCGCGTTTCCCGTCCCCCGGAGACTCTCGGAATGTCCCCCAGTCCCGTCCGATCGATCCTCGAGCGCCGAGTCATCGTCGTGAGCGGCAAGGGCGGTGCGGGAAAGACCACCGTTTCCGCGGCCCTGGCCCTGGCGGCCCGCGACGCCGGCGACCGGGTCCTCCTCGCCGAGGTTCTGAAGGACGGGCCGATCGTTCGAAACTTTGAGCCGGAAGCCAACCCCGTCGACTATGCGGGTCGCGAACTCCGACCGGGCCTCACGGTCATGCACATCGACCCCTACGAAGCGCTCTCCGAGTACGTCCGATTGCAGGTCGGCCTCCCGCGTGCTCTCACCTCGTGGCTCCGAAGCCGAAGCTTCGAACAACTGATGGATGCGGCACCCGGGTGGCGCGAACTGGTCGTGCTGGGAAAAGTCTGGCACCTCGAGCAGATGCGCGACGAAGAGAATCGGCGGTCCTTTGACCGCATCGTGATCGACGCACCGGCCAGTGGCCACGGCCTGACCTTTCTCGATGTTCCGCGCGTCGTCGTCTCGGCTCTGCGGGGAGGCCCCCTGCGAGACGAGGCTGCACGAGTGGAGGCCCTGGTTCGAGACCCCGATCGGACGATCTTGGTGCCGGTCAGCCTGGCCGAAGAACTCGCGGTCCAGGAGACCGCCGAACTCGTGGAGCGTGTCCGCGCCGACGTGGGGATCCACGTCGAAGCGGCGATCGCGAACGCCGTGAGTTCCCCTCCCTTTGCCCCTCCCCTGAAGGGTCTCGCAGAAGAACTGGAGGCGCTCCCCGCCCGTGAAGAACTCGGAGACGTCCCCGCGCCCGGCATTCTCGCCGCATGCGCCCGGCACCTCGAATCCCGAGCCCAACTCCATGAGCACTACCGCGGAGAATTGGCCAAGCGAACGAGCCTTCCCGTCGTCGCGCTGCCGCTTCTACCCGAAGGCGTTCGAAACGCGAAAGACCTTCAGCGCCTGGCGAACATCCTGCGCGCAGCGAGTGCCGTCGAAGGCGAATCCGGTCGATGAAAAAGGCAACCCATCTCCTCGAAATTCTCCACACCCGGCGAGTCGTGGTGTGCGTGGGCACCGGCGGAGTCGGAAAGACGACGATCGCTGCGGCACTCGCTATCGCCGCCGCCCGAAGCGGTCGACGTGCCCTCGTGGTGACCATCGACCCCGCCCGGCGCCTTGCCGATGCCCTCGGAGGAGCCGATCTCGGCAATGACCCGCGTGAACTCACGGGGGATCCATTGATCGAAGCCTCGAACGGAAGCCTGCACGCCGTGATGCTCGATCCCAAGAGCACCCTGGACGACATGGTGGGACGATTTTCCTCTTCGCCCGAAGCCCGGGACCGCATCCTGGACAACCGCCTCTACCAACACATTAGTGGTGCCCTGGCTGGCAGCTCGGAGTACGCCGCCATGGAGCGGGTTTCCGAACTTCTCGATGGAGGAGATTTCGACATCCTCGTCGTCGACACCCCACCCGCGCAACACGCCTTCGACTTCCTCGACGCACCTCGCCGACTGCTGGAATTCTTCGAGAGCCGGATCGTCCAGGTCCTCGTCCAACCCGCACTCCGGGTCGGCCGCCTTGGCCTGGGAGTCTTCCAACGGGGAACGCGGCGCCTGATTTCCCTGATCGAAGGCTTTTCGGGCCTTTCGTTTCTCGAGGACCTTTCGGACTTCCTATTGGCCTTCGACGAGATCTCGACCCGCTTCCAGAACCGGGCCGTCGAACTTCGCCGCGTTCTCACCGGTCCCGAGTCCGCCTTCGTCTTGGTGGGCGCCCCTCGCCCGGATCTCTCGCAATCCGGTGCAGCCCTCCTCGAACGGCTGATCTCCGAAGGGGTCCCCCTGGCCGGAGTCATCATCAACCGGATGCGAACGTGGCCCGGTGGCGGCGATGTACCCACGGCGCTGGTTGAATTCGAAGGGGAACTGCAGGGCACGGACCGACTGGCCGAACGGCTCCCGCGCTCCTCCGAGCCCCAACGAGATCGCGCGAAGGCGGCAATCCAAGCGGCAAGAGAGTACGCTCTCGGCGTGACATGCGATCGCCACCAGGTTTCGGAACTTCGCGAAGCAGCGGTCGACCGACACCTTTTCTTCCAGTGGATTCCTCAACTCGAACGCGACGTCCACGATCTCGGGGGCCTGGACCGGGTGGTCCACGCCCTCTTCGACCCCGCGAACGAGACCCGGCATGATTGATTCGGCCGAAGCCGAAGAGAGCCCCGCGGAAGCCTTGCTCCGGGCGCGCCGCCACGCGCGACGCGGCGTCGGCGAACTGATTCTTGCCGTTCGCGCCCTTCTCGACGCGGCGGCCCTGGGACTCAGCCATCAACCGGCACGCAACCACGCGCTCTTCGCTCCCCTGTCCCAGATCCTGGACGACTGGTCGACCGCGATGGGTGGATCCGAGGACGACATCGGCGCACTCATCCTCGATGCGCTCGAAACGGAGATTGCCCGATGGGAGTCCCGATCCCGCGAGGACGAAGAAGCCCGCTCGGTCCTGCGCGCGTTCCTCGGCTTGCGGGAGTTCCTATGGGAAATGGGCATTCGCTCGAAGCAGGAACCCCCCCCGTCTGCATCCGCGGAAAACAAGGCTCCAGCCGTCAACCCCCCCGAAAAAGCCACTCGGGAAGCTTCGCGGGTCCGGTCCTGAACGCGCGTGCTAGTTTCCCCCCGAACGCGAAAACCCTTTTGAGCCCCTCGTTTTCCTGGCGGAGAGATCCATGGCGACCCTGATCAAGCGCTACTCGAACCGGAAGCTCTACAACACCGAGACCAGCCGATACATCACGCTCAAGGGGATCTCCGAACTGATCGACCAGGGGGTGAGCGTGCAGGTGATCGACAACGAAACCGGTGAAGACATCACGTCGGTTGCGCTTTCCCAGATTCTTGTCGACAGCGAGCGGTCCAATTCGTCGGTACCCGGGAGCCTACTGTCGCAACTCATGGGCCGCGGCGGCGACGCGATCTACGGAGCGCTGAAGCAGGGGGTCTCCGACGCCAGCGAGGGACTGGAGGAACTCCAGGAGCGCGTCAAGCGCGCCATCGGAAACGAATCGGGAGACGACGGTAAACGCTTCGGCGACTGGATCGCCTTCTCCGGTCCGGACTTCGAACAAAAGATCCAGGGGGCTGTGCAACGCGTTTTCGAAGTGCTGGACCTGCCTCGGCACTCCGATATCGAGCGTCTCAACAAGAATCTCGAACGCGTCGCCGACGCCATCGCGAAACAAGAATCGGAAGGCTCCACGGCCACCGATCCCGACGAAGCCAACGAGGACGCCTCCCCCGGCACCGCCTAGAGAACGCCCCGGTTCATCCTCCTGAGGACGCCGCGCGGGTTTCCAGGCCCTCCTGGACGAGAGCTTCCACCTGCCGACGAAGACCCGCCGTGGTTCTCGCCAGCCACAACTCGTCGCCCACCACCGCGGCTTCGGACTCCTCCCAGGCGATCGGCTCACCGAAGACAATGCTCCAGCGAACCGGAAGCGGCAAAAGCCCTGCAACGCCCAACAGGGGAAACGTGGGCGTCACGGGTAGAAACGGCCCCCCTCCAACCGACGGCGCACGACCGAGGAGCGGGTGCGCTTCCTCGGCTCCTACGATCCCAACCGGTACGACCGGAACACCCGTTTCCACGGCGAGCCGAACGATTCCGCCGCGACCAAAAGAACCCACCCGGTAGCGGTCCGCAAAAGACTTTCGTGGTGCACTCGCGCCCTCGGGAAAGGCGATCACCGATCGCCCGGACCGAAGCAACCGCTCCGCATTTTCGCGACCGGCACGGACAGCTCCCATGCGCGTCAGCCAGGGCGTTACGAAAGGCATCGACTCGACTCCGTCGGTCCAAAGAAACCGGGGTCGGGGCCGACCGGGTTCCGCGCGAGCGAGAAGATGGGAAAGAATCAGCCCGTCGTAAGGCAAGAGGCCTCCACGGTTGGCCACGAAAAGAGCCGGGGCAGGAAGGCTTTCGGCCCGATGGGTCTCGACGCGCCAATAGCGGTCGGCGAGAAAGTCCAGGAAGGGAGCGGCCGCGGAAAGAGTCGACGTGTCCATGCCGAAATCGTCGATCTCCGCCGGCCGGGAACGCATCCCCATCGCGCCCAGGCTTCGGCGCAGGGAAGCGAAGAGTTCGCCGGGGTCCACTCCCTTTGCAGTAGAATCGAAATCGGCCACGCGGGCCCGCAAGGCGTTGGTGAACTCCCGGAGCGCCCGGGCCAGTTCGTCCTCGGTCCCGGTGTCGCCCGCAGGCCCCCGCCGACCTTCCTCCTCGCGGCCTTCCTGGCTCATGCACGGTCTCCCCGGGGCGCTCTTCGGGCTGAAACGAAGGCCACCCACGCCTCCTGGGTCGTATACAGCGGGGTTCCAAATTCCGCCCTTGCCCGCTCCCCGTCGGCGACCCAGAGGTAACGAAGGTAATCGAAGAAGACCGCGGCGGATTCCGAGCCCGGGCCCAGTCGCGGGGCCCCGGGCACCGAACGCAAGAGTCGGTCCGGCATGGCCAGCCCCTTCTTGCCCGCAAGGGCCAGGAGACGCGAAACGGGCAGCGCCCCATCCGCGACGACGTTGAAAATCCCGCGCGCTTCGCCGCGAACGGCTCGCTCGAAACGGTCGAGCAGGTCGCGCTCGTGGATGAACTGGAGGAGGGGGTCGCGCCCCATGGGAACGGGAACCGCCATGCCCGCGAAATACCGGGCCACCGAATCCTCGAATTCGGGGCCCATGACCCACGGGTATCGCAACGTGCACACGTCGATCTGCGGGTATCGGAGCGCCAGGCGAGCGACCGCCTCCTCGGCTGCACACTGATCGAGAAGCCACGGGGATTCGGCGTGGCCGACGAGATCCCGGTCTTCTCCGAGAAAGTTCGGATTTTCCGGACGTGCGCCGTAACACATGGTCGAGGAAGCAACGATCAACCTCTTCACACCGGCCCGAACACTGGCACTCCCTACGTTCGCGGCTGCGCGAGCGAGCCAACCCACGTCTCCGTCGAACCCCTCGCCCGGCGACGGTTCGAAGGGCATGTGCGCCACGGTCTCGATGGAACGCCGCTCGAGAAAGTCTCCGATTTCCGATTCAGCCCCGGGGTCAGCGGGGTCGACGGCGTGGAGTTCGAGTTTTCCCCGCAACCCGACCGGCAGCCGCGACCCCAGGGCGACCACCGGAACCGGGCGGTCGGATCCGAGAAGACGATGCGCCAGGCCATCCGCCAGCGGATGCCCCAGGCCCGTGATCGCAATACCGCCGGACGGGTTCAACGCTCCTCCTTCGGGAATTTTCCGTGCTTCGAAGATCTCGCCTCCCCCGTCAGATACCATCCGAGACCATGTCCGTCACGCCGGAACCCAGCCCCGAACCGCGGATCCTCGTCATCGATGACCCCCGCTACCTCGACCACGAAGCGCCAACCGGGCATCCCGAACGCCCCGAACGGTTGATCGCGGTGGGCCAGGCCCTCGAATCGTTCGAAAACGGGATCCTGCGGCAGTTCCCCGACCCCGCCGACCCTTCGGCGATCCTTCGGATTCACACGCGAGAGCACCTCGAAACCGTTCGAACGGCCTGCGCCGCTGGCCGTGGAAACCTCGACCCCGACACGTTCGTCTCGGGAGCCAGCTTTGACACCGCCCTTCTTGCAACGGGCGGAGCGATGCAGTTGGCGCGCCAGATCGCTCGCGGCGAAGCACGATCGGGTTTCGCGATCGTGCGCCCGCCCGGTCACCACGCGGAACGCATTCAAGCCATGGGCTTCTGCCTGTTCAACAACGTGGCGATCGCTGCCCGGACCCTCCAGGAGGAAGAAGGGGTCGAACGCATCCTGATCGTCGATTGGGACGTACACCACGGGAATGGGACACAGCACTCCTTCGAAGAGGATCCCTCGGTTCTCTTTGTTTCGACGCATCAATTTCCCTTCTACCCGGGGACCGGCGACTTCGGCGAGTGCGGGCGTGGCCCCGGCGAAGGCACGACGCTGAATATCCCGCTGCCCGCCGGCTGCGGCGACACCGAGTACACCGGCGCACTGGTGCGCCTCCTCGTGCCCGCTGCCCGGGCCTTTCGGCCAGAAATCATCCTCGTCTCCTGCGGCTTCGACGCCCACCGCGCCGACCCCCTCGCGTCGATGGAGATCAGCTCCGAGGGGTTCCTGCAGATGACCCGAACCGTGCGCGCGCTCGCGGAGGATCTCTGCGGCGGACGGATCGGATTCGTTCTCGAGGGAGGCTACGCGCCCACCAGTCTGTTCGAAGGCACCACCTCGCTGCTCCAAGGGCTACGAGAGGCGCCCGGCGGCGAATCCGCTTTCGATACCCCTGGAATCCCCGAGGGGAGCCTGCTTCGGCGGGTCGTGGACCAGGTCAGGGCCGTCCATGCCTCTCGCTACCCCGACCTGGGAACCGCCTAAAGACTTTCCCCCGAGGGAATCCCCGTCTCCTCCCCCACCCGCCCCCACCTTAGCGATCGGCGTGAAACGGCCCTGAGGGCATCTCACGCGAGAAAAGTGGGCCCCGCATCCATTTTTTGGTTGTTTTTTGGATCGTCAGGGTTTAGAAAGTAAATTCAGTGGCATGAAGTGGTACAAAGTGGTACTTCATCAGAGGCGACGGCGACAATGCCATCGCCACGGGGGCCGAGAGCGGTTGGACCGAAGATGTTTCGCGGACGACACGACCATACGATCGACCAGAAAGGTCGGCTCAGCATCCCTGCTGGCTTCCGAACCGAACTCCAGCGGCAAAGCGAACGGGCTCCGATGCTGACGATCTCCAAGGACCACCTCGAACTCTATCCGCGCGACGACTACGAAGCGATGGAACGCGATCTCGCCGCCAAGCCGGACCTGCAGCCCGAAGTGCAGGCCTACCGGCGCCTCTTCATCGGCCAGGCGACCGAGTGCCCCATCGATAGCCAGGGACGAATCCTCGTCGCGCCGCCGCTTCGCGAACACGCTCAATTGAAGAACAAGGTCACCGTGGTCGGAAATCTCA
>JAZAOF010000197.1:0-13487 GCA_036228265.1 Myxococcota bacterium
GGCTGCCGCCAAGGTCCGTTCGCTCCTGGAAGCGGACGAAAAGGTGGAGAGCCACGGCTTGCGCATGAAGGTCGTCGGCGGCGGTTGTTCTGGGCTGCAATACCAGCTCTCTTTCGACGACGCGGTGGACGAGGCCGATCACGAGATCGCCGCTTTTGGTGTTCGGGTGATCGTGGACGAGAAGAGCGCGCTGTATCTCGTCGGCTCGACCCTTGATTTTGTCGACTCGCTCCAGGAATCGGGGTTCAAGATCGAGAACCCCAACGCCAGCAACAGCTGCGGCTGCGGACAATCCTTCGCAGCCTGAATCCCCCGACGAGGCGCGCATGGCCCCCCGGCGCCCGATCTATCTCGACCACCAGGCGACGACGCCCCTGGACCCGCGGGTCCTGGAGGCGATGCAGCCCTATTTGCGCGAGGACTTCGGAAACGCGGCGAGTCGAACCCATGTCTACGGCTGGAGGGCGCGCGCCGCCGTGGACGATGCGCGCGAGCGGATTTCGTCCCAACTCGGAGCTCGCGAGAACGACATCGTGTTCACCAGTGGTGCTACCGAGAGCAACAACCTGGCCCTGATCGGCGCCGTCCGCGCGGCGGGCGGACTCTCCGGGGGGGCTCGACCCGAGCGCGATCACATCGTGACCGTCGCCACCGAGCACAAGGCGGTCCTCGATCCCTGCGATTTTCTCGAGACCGAGGGGATGCGGGTGACGCGACTGGGGGTGGACCAGTGCGGACGGGTGGATCCCGACGAGGTCGCCCGGGCGATCGACGAGCGGACTCTCCTCGTCTCGGTCATGTGGGCCAACAACGAGATCGGGGTGATCCAACCCATCGCGGAAATCGGCGCTCGCTGCCGCGAGCGAGGGGCCTGGCTGCACACCGACGCCGCCCAGGCGGTGGGTAAGCTTCCCATCCACGTGGACGAGGCGAACGTCGATCTGCTCTCGATCTCGTTCCACAAGCTCTACGGTCCGAAGGGGGTTGGCGCGCTCTACGTTCGGTCCCGGAGCCCGCACGTTCGGATCGCGCCCATCCAGTTCGGCGGGGGGCACGAAGGGGGGCTGCGCTCGGGGACATTGCCGGTGGCGGCGTTGGTTGGGGCGGCGGCCGCCCTCGATCTCTGTGCGGCGGAGGGCTCCACCGAGGCCGAGCGCCAGCGTCACCTCCGTGATCGCTTGTGGCAGGGTCTCTCGAGCGAGTTGCCCGGGGTCGTGCGCAACGGGGATCCGGAAGGAGGTCTTCCGGGAAATCTCCACGTGAGCTTCGAGGGCGTCGATGGCGACCGGTTGCTCGCGGGAATCGAGGGGGTCGCGGTTTCCGCCGGCTCCGCGTGCACGTCCGAACAGCCGGCGCCGAGCCATGTCCTCCAGGCCCTGGGGGTCCCGCCGGAACGGGCGCGGGCCTCCCTCCGGTTTGGCCTGGGCCGGGGCACCACGCTCGAAGAAATCGACGAGGCCGCCGACCGGGTCGTGGAGGCGGTACGGCGCGAGCGCGGAGATGCGGTTTCTGCACGGAGCGCTGCGAACCAGTAGAGTCTCCGGTCACCCGGGAATTCGAGAGAAAGGCAAGAAATCGACGTGAGTGAATCCAAGAGCACCAATATCACCTGGCACGAAGGCCAGATCGGAAGGAGCCAACGCGAAGCGCTTCTGGAGCAGAGGGGCGTTACCGTTTGGCTGACCGGTCTCTCCGGTTCCGGGAAGTCGACCATCGCGATGGCGGCGGAGAAGGTTCTCGTGGAGTCGGGGCGTCTCGCCTACGTGCTCGACGGAGACAACGTTCGACACGGCTTGAACAGCAATCTCGGTTTTTCGCCGGAGGATCGCACGGAGAATATCCGGCGCATCGGCGAGGTCGCGAAGCTCTTTACCGATTGTGGTGTGATTTGCTTCACGTCGTTCATCTCGCCCTACCGGAGCGATCGCGACGCAGTGCGCGCCCAGATGGAAAGCGGCGATTTTGTCGAGGTCTATGTTGCCGCGGACGTCTCGACCTGCGAGGAGCGGGACGTCAAGGGGCTCTACGCCAAGGCTCGAAAAGGCGAAATTCCCGAGTTCACCGGGATCTCCGCTCCTTACGAGGAGCCCGAGAAGCCCGAGCTTGTACTCGATACGAACGTGCAGTCGATCGAGGAAAGCGTCTCCCAGTTGGTCCGCTACCTGAAGGAAAAAACGCGAGTGGGGGCGTAAGGGCTGTGGCTCTTTCCGGGGTTCCGGTCGCTCGCCGTTCCAGGGCGCTGCCCGGGGCGGTTTCGCCCATCGCGTCCGGGGTCGCGCTGGCCCTCAGTCTCGCGCTGACCGCCTGTACGTCCACGACCGGCGGAGGGTTCTTCCAGGCGGCGCCTCCCGAGCTTTCATCCCCGGAGCGTCCCGACCTCCCGCCCGAGTACGACGTCCTGGTCGCGGAACTCGCCGACCTCGATGGAGACACCGCCGCCGCGCGTTCGGCCTTCGACCGTGCCGTGCTCAAGGATCCTGACTCGGCGTTTATCAACCGTCGCCTGGCTGAACTCGCGGCGAAACAGGCCGACCTGCCCGGGGCGGTTCTTCACGCCACCCGAGCGGTGGAGCTCGACCCCTCGGATGTCGATAGCCGGATTTTCGTGGGGCGGGTACATCGAAACCTGGGCAACCTGCCCGGCGCGCGAAATGCATTGCTCAACGACGACGGGCGGCCGCTCAATTCGACCGCAGGGCTCCTCCTTTTCCAAATGCTCCTCGAGCGCAACGACCTGTCGAATGCGCTGGTTCTCGCGGAAATCCTGGCGGAAGACGAATCGGAAGCTCTCGCGGGTCAGATGGCCGTGGCTACCGTTTACGAACGGATGGGCGAATACGATCGGGCCGAAGAGACACTGCGTCTTGCGTTGGAAAGAAACCCCGATCGGTTCATGCTGTACGGCCGGTTGGCACGGTTGAAGCGCGCTACGGGCGATCGTGACGGGGAAATTGCCGTCTACGAAGAAGTCCTGGCGCAGCAGCCCGTCCACTATGGAACTCTCGTGAGCCTGGCCGAAGCGTTCGTCAGTGCGGACGACATCGAAGGAGCGATTGGCATCTACGAGCGCGTCGTGGAGGAATATCCCGAAGACGTGGATTCGCTCCGCCGCCTCACCGGTCTCCACTATTCGCTGGGGCACCATGAAGAAGCGATTGCGCGTCTCGAGGACGCCCTGGACGCGAATCCGGGCGACCTGGAGCTCGTGTATGCGCTGGGGCAGGTGCTGCGCGGGTCCGGCGACCTCGTGGGGGCCATCGAGGTGTTTCAGTCGGTGCCCCCCGGTACCGCGTTGTATCCCGATGCGCGTCTCCAGTTGGCGACGATCTACGAGCAACAAGGCGATTATTCGAAGTCCCTCGTGGAAGTCGAGGAAGTTCGGGGACTGCGCCCGAGCCGGGCCCTCGATTTTCACGCGGCGGCTCTGCACGCGCGCGTGGGCGACCTGGAAGGGGGGTTGGCGATTCTCGAAGCCTTGCGGATCGCCGAGCCCGGGGACGCCGAGATCCTCTACCAGGTCGGGGTTCTCTACGGGTCTCCACCGGCGCGTCGCATTGACGAAGCCATCGACGCGATGCTCGGCGTGCTCGAAATCGATCCCGACCACGCGCAGGCGCTGAACTTCATTGCCTACACGTGGGTCGAGCGGGGAGAAAACCTCGATACGGCCGAGAGGATGATCCGGCGGGCCCTCGAGAAACGCCCCAATGACGGGTACATCCTCGATAGCCTGGGATGGGTCTACTACATGCGGGCGCGCCCCCTGGCGCGGGCCGGGCGGCAGGGCGATGCCCTGCCGTTTCTTGAAGAGGCGCGCGAGAAACTGGCCCGGGCGGCGGAACTGACCGGAGGAGATCCGGTGGTTTCCGAACATCTCGGGGATGTCTACTACCTGCTGGAGGACAAGCCCCGGGCCCTCGAGTACTACGAGGAGGCGGTGGGCCTCGAATACCGGCCGGAGGAACAGCCGGAACTCCTGGAGAAACTCGACGCGCTGAAGCTCGAACTGGGCCGTCCGTGACGAAGGGCCGAATCGGGGTGGGGCTCGCGGTGGCCCTCCTGGCGGTTTCCTGTCGTACTCCAGCACCCCTCTCTTCTCCTCATCCGCTGGCGACGGGAGATCCCCGTCCGATCGCGTGGATGGCCTCGCTTGCGCAGTCGGCGGAGTCGCGCGGAGCCCTACGCGCTCACACCAGGCTCGCCCTCGATTCCCCGGACCTGCGCTTTCGTCGGCCCCAGCGCTTGCTCGCGCGGCGGCCAGCGAAACTGCGGGTGGAGGTCATGGGACTCTTTGGACAAGTGGCGGCGGTATTGGTGACCGACGGAGAACGGTTCGAATGGCTCGAAGCGTCGCGGGGCGAGGTGGAACGGGGAGTCGTCGACGATCAACTCCTGTGGCGACTCGCCCAGATCGACCTATCGCCCCGGGAAGCGGTGGACGTCCTGCTTGGCGTTCCGCTTCCGCGGGAGGGGCTCGAGCGGCAACCCGGGAGGAGCCGGGGAGAAGGGAGGATCGAGGTTCCCTTTGGTCGCGCGGGCGGCACGGAGCAGGTTTTTTCCTTCGACGCGCGCGGGCGATTGGTCGGAGTCGCGACCCACGATGAATCCGGCGCCGTGCTCTGGACGGTGAACTACAGCGCGTACAAGGACGTTGGGGGCACGGGGTTCGCCCACGAGATTGCGCTCGAATTTCCGGCGATGGATGCGCGCTCCTCGATTCGCTTTGAGTCGGTCGAGTTGAACCCCGACCTCTCGACCGATGCATTCGTGCTACAAATGGGCCGACCCGGTTCGTAGTCGGGACGTGCGGGCAGGCACTGCCCTATTTTTCGGGCGGCTCATTCGAAGAGAGGGAGGCAAGCGAGCGCTCCATGCGATCCGAAGGCATGCTGCGTTCCCTTCTGACGGCTGTGCTGGCGAGCGCGCTCGC
Organism: Myxococcota bacterium; assembly: GCA_036228265.1. Lineage (GTDB taxonomy): Bacteria > Myxococcota_A > UBA9160 > UBA9160 > UBA4427 > CAJXIC01. Next base: position 4,931 of record JAZAOF010000197.1, read on the forward strand.
ACTGGCCATCGCGTCCTGCAACAACAATCCCTACCCCGACGACGACGCGAAGCAGAAGGTCCTCTACACCTCCTTTGTGGATGCCCCGCGAACCCTCGATCCCGCGGTGGCCTACACGACCGCATCCCACGCGATTACGGGAAACGTGTACGACACGCTCCTCGAGTACCACTACCTGAAGCGCCCCTTCGAACTGATTCCCGGGCTCGCCGAACGCATTCCCGAGCCCGAGTTCCTGGAAGACGGGCGGGTTCGCTACCGCTTCCAGTTGAGGGAAGGCATTCTCTTCCAGGACGACCCGAGTTTCGAGTTGGGCGGGGCCGGTCGTTCGACGCGGCCGGTTCGCGCGGAAGACGTCGCTTTCGAACTCCAACGAATTGCAGACCCCGCCGTGAATAGCCCGGTCTTTGAGCCCTTTTCGAACATTGACGGGTTGGCTGATTTTCGGGCGAGGTTGGTGACATTGCGCGAGCAAGAGGAGGGGTTCACCGATCTTCCGCTGCGCGTGCAGTACCGGAGGGCGGGGCCCGTGAGGGGAATTCGCGTGGCGGATGACCGCGGCCTGGAGATCCTGCTGGCCCAGCCCTATCCGCAGATCCTCTATTGGTTCTCGATGCCGTTTACGACCCCCGTGCCCTGGGAGGCGGTGGAATACTATGACGGCGAGGGAGATCGCTCTCGCTTTGCGGATCACCCCGTGGGTTCGGGCCCCTTTCGCGTCGTGGAATACGACAAGGAGTCGCGGTTTGTCCTCGAGGCCAATCCGAATTGGTACGGCGCTCGGCATCCAGAGTGGAGCGCGCCGGGGGCGACCTACCCGGTGGAGGGCGAAGCCGACGACGCGGCGAAGGGGCGACTCGATCCGGAATACCGGGGGCGGGCGCTTCCTTTCATTGAGCGCATCGAGTTTCGCCGGGAGAAGGAGTCGATTCCCCGTTTCAACAAGTTCCTCCAGGGTTACTACGATGCCTCGGGGATCGTGAAGGAGAGTTTCGACACCGTCGTCGTCGAGGACCGCCTTTCCCCGGAGATGGCCGAGCGGGGAATCTCCCTGGAAAAGACCGTGGCGCCGGCCATCTACTACATGGGGTTCAACATGGACGACCCCGTGGTCGGAGCCGCGGCCGGTGTTCGCGGGCGACTCCTCCGCCAGGCCATGAGCCTGGTTGTCGACTCGGAGGAATACGCCCGTCTCTTTCAGAACGGTCGCGGCGTGCCGTCGCAGTCGGTGGTGCCTCCGGGCATCTTCGGGTACGACCCCGATTACGAGAATCCCTTTCGCAAGGTTGATCTCGACCGGGCTCGTGAACTCATGGACGAAGCGGGCTATCGGGATGGAGTGGATCCGGAGACCGGCAAGCCTTTGCGCCTGACGTTCGACACGCCGGACACGTCGCCCCAGGGGCAGTTGCGATTCCAGTGGTTTGTCAACCAGTGGCGGAAACTCGGAATCGATGTCCAGGTGGATGCAACCAACTACAACCAGTTCCAGGAGAAGGTTCGAAACGGCGCGTACCAGTTGTTCATGTGGGGCTGGGTCGCCGACTACCCCGACCCCGAGAACTTTCTCTTTCTGCTGACGACGGCCATGGCTCGCTCGGTGAGCGGTGGACCGAATACGGCGAATTTCCAGAACGAGGAGTTCGACGCGCTGTTTGAGCAAATGGAAACGGCCGAGAACGGTCCCGATCGCGCCGCTACGATTGTGCAGATGCGCGAGATTCTCGAGCGGGAGCGACCCTGGATCGAACTCTTTCATCCCGAGAATTATGCGCTGTTCCATTCGTGGCTCTCCAACGTCAAGCCGGCGGGAATCTCCAACCCGACCCTCAAGTACCGAGACGTTGACCCCGGCGCGCGGCGCGCGACGCGCGAGCAATGGAATCGGCCGGTGATCTGGCCGGCCATCGTTCTGGGAGTCCTGGCCGTAGCGGTGGTGGTTCCGGGGTTGGTCACCTACTTCCGGGAGCGGCAGTAGTGTTGGCCTACGTCCTGCGCAGGCTCGCCTACGGCGTCGTGGTCGTTTTCGGCGTTCTCTTGCTGCTCTTTGTCCTCTTTTTCGCCGTCACCGATCCCGACGACATTGCGCGCCAGAGCCTGGGAGAGCGGGTTCCCCAGAACGTGATCGAGCAGTGGAAACAGAGCCACGGCTACGACCGCCCGCTCTGGCCCTGGCAGGACTGGGACGACAATCAACTCTTCGATCACTACGCGGCGATGCTCTCTTTCGATTTCGGAAGGCGGGATTCCGACGACACCCTGATCTCCGAGCGGATTCTCAAAGGGATGGGGCCGAGCCTCAGCCTGACCGTTCCGCTCTTCGTGCTGGGGCTTCTGCTGGGGATCCCACTGGCACTTCTCGTGGCGTTCTTTCGGGAAACCTACATCGATCGCCTGGGAGTGTTTGTCTGTGTCTTTGCGATGAGCGTTTCGGTGCTTCTCTACATCGTGGGGGCGCAGTACCTGATTGCGAAGCTCTTGCGCTGGTTTCCGATATCCGGATTCGATCCCGATCCGAGCGTCGTCGTTCGCTTTCTCGCGCTGCCCATCCTGGTCGGGGTGGTCTCGGGTTTTGGAGGAGAGGTGCGCTTCTACCGCACGATCTTCGTAGAAGAGGGGAGCCGCGACTACGTGCGTACGGCTCGTGCGAAAGGCGCGAGTGAAGGGCGAATCATGTCGCTACACGTGCTTCGCAACGCGTTGATCCCCATTCTTACGCAGGTGGTTCTGACCATTCCATTCTTGTTCACGGGGTCTCTTCTCCTGGAGTCTTTTTTTGGGATTCCGGGGCTGGGGTCACTGACCGTCGATGCCATCCGTGGAAACGATTTTTCGACGCTTCGCACCATGGTCTACATCGGGGCGCTGCTTTTTGTCGTCGGACAGATCCTTACCGACCTTTCCTACGCACTCGTGGATCCACGAGTGCGCCTGGAGTAACGGATCGTGGAAGCCTGGATGATTTCAAATGCGGTCGTGGCGGGCCTGGCCGTCGCCGGGTTGGGGGCGGCGGTTGTCGTGCGCCGCAATCGCCTATGGCGGGAGGCTGCGCACGAGTTGGTGCGCCGTCGCCCCTGGGCGCTGATGGTGGTCGCGGCCTACGTGCTGGTCGCGCTGGCGGATTCGGTCTACTGGGAGGGCGGCGATCTCGACGGAGCCGACCGGGTGTCCCAGCACGAAGCGATGAGCCTTCTCGACCGCGCTTTCCACGGAACCGCCGAGGCGAGCTACTCCGCGCCCCTGGCGGACTTCGAGTTCTACGGGGAACGCTCGCTCGAAAGGCCGGGGGGCCACCTGCTCGGAACTGACATCCTGGGGCGCGATGTGCTCTACCTGACGCTCAAGGGGGCCCGGGTCGCGCTGCTGATCGGTGGAGTGACTTCGGCCATTGCCATTCCGCTCGCGCTCTTTTTCGGGATCGCAGCGGGTTATTTTGGCGGTCGAATTGATGATGGGGTCTTTTTCCTGATCTCCACATTGTCGGCGATCCCGGGGTTGCTTCTCCTGATTGCTCTCATCATGGTGCTCGGCCAGAGCACGCTCTCGGTCTGCCTGGCGTTGGCGGTCACGTCCTGGGTGGGTTTCTGCCGGATCGCCCGAGGAGAAACCTTCAAGCTTCGGGAACTCGAATTTGTCCAGGCGGCTCGTTCTCTCGGGGTCAGCGAGGCGCGGATCATCGTACGCCACATTCTTCCCAACCTGATCCACCTCGTCGTGATTACCTACGTGTTGATGTTTTCGGGGTTGGTTCTTTCCGAGGCGGTTCTGTCGTGGCTGGGGATCGGGATCGAGGGCAGTTGGGGACAGATGATCGTCCAGGCGAGCGACGAACTTTCCCGTGAGCCGGTGGTCTGGTGGAACCTGACCGCCGCCGGGGCCGCTCTTTTTGGCCTCATCCTGGCGGTCAACTTCGTCGGGGACGCTGTACGCGATGTTCTCGATCCGCGCACGCTGCGGGAGGACGGATGAGCGAACTCCTTCGGGTGCGGGGGCTCACGACGCAGTTTCCCTCGGAAGAGGGAAGGGTCTCGGTCGTCGATCGCCTGGATCTCGATATGGGCACGGGCGAGGTTCTCGCCCTGGTGGGAGAGTCGGGCTGTGGGAAATCGATGACGGCGCTCTCGCTGCTTCGGTTGGTGCCGAAACCCGGCCGTATCGCGGCGGGGGAGATTCGCCTGGGGGGAGCCGACCTTCTGTCTCTGCCGGTTCCGGAAATGCGGAAGGTCCGGGGGCGTGACATTGCGATGATCTTCCAGGAGCCGATGACCAGCTTGAATGCCGTAGCGACGGTGGGTTCCCAGGTGATCGAAGCGATTCGACTTCATGAAAAGGTGTCCAAGGCGCGGGCGCGGGACCGGGTTCGGGAACTCTTCGGTCGCGTCGGGATTCCGGATCCGGATTCACGCATCAATGCCTATCCCCATCAGCTCTCCGGGGGGTTGAAGCAGCGCGTGATGATCGCGATGTCCCTGGCGATGCGCCCCAAGCTCCTGGTCGCAGACGAACCGACCACGGCCCTGGACGTGACGATCCAGGCCCAAATCCTGGGCCTGTTGCGCGAGCTGCAGAAAGAGATCGGGATGGGGATTCTTCTCATCACCCACGATCTCGGGGTTGTCAACGAACTCGCCGACCGCGTTGCGGTGATGTACGCCGGGCGCATCGTGGAAACGGCGAGCCGGGAAGCGATCCTGGCGCGGCCCGCCCACCCCTACACCCAGGGTCTCCTGGCTTCGATCCCGGTGCTCTCGCGCCATGGAGAGCGCCTGAAGGAGATCCCGGGAGTCGTTCCGTCGCCGGCGGATTGGCCGCGGGGGTGTCGCTTTTCGACGCGCTGCCCGAGAGTCTACGCCCCCTGTGCCGAGCACGAGCCGGCGGAAACCCTTTGGGGGTCTGGACACCGGGCCTGGTGCCACGCGGTCGCCGACGAGGTGGGAGATGACTGAGTCTCCGCCGCTGCTCGAGGTCGAGGGGCTCCGCACCTGGTTTCCGATCCGGGAGGGACTTCTCCGTCGCGTCACGGGCTGGGTCCGCGCTGTCGACGGGGTAGATCTCGTGATTGGCGCGGGAGAGACCCTGGCGCTGGTGGGGGAATCGGGTTGCGGCAAGACCACGGTCGGGCGCTCGATTCTTCGCCTCGAAGAAGCGCGCTCCGGTTCCATTCGCGTGAACGGGGAGGAACTGAGATCGCTCTCCGGGGCTCAACTGCACCCGTACCGCCGGCAGATCCAGATCGTCTTCCAGGATCCGATGGCTTCGCTGGATCCTCGTATGCGCATCGCCGACGCGGTCATGGAGGGCATGGTCACCTTTGGAATCGGGACGAGTGAAGCCGATCGCTGGCAGCGGACCACCGAACTTCTCGAACGGGTCCAGCTCGATCCCCGCCTGATGCGACGCTACCCGCACGAACTTTCCGGGGGCCAGCGACAGCGAGTCTGCATTGCCCGAGCGCTCGCGGTTGAACCGCGACTGATCGTCTGCGACGAGGCGGTTTCAGCTCTCGACGTGTCGATCCAGGCGCAGATCCTGAACCTGCTGGCGGATCTCCAGGAAGAGCTGGGGTTGTCGTATCTCTTCATCACCCACGATCTCGGGGTGGTTCGCTATCTCGCCGACCGGGTCGCCGTGATGTATCTCGGGCAGATCGTCGAGGAAGCGCCGACGGAGACACTCTTCGAAAATCCCCAGCATCCCTACACCCGCGGGTTGCTCTCGGCGGTTCCGTCCGTGGATCCGGCCCGTCGGATGGGGCGCGCCCCGGTTCTCGGGGACGTTCCGTCGCCCGCTCGCCCGCCGGAGGGCTGTCGTTTTCACCCCCGTTGTCCCGAGTCCTTCGAGCGGTGCCGCTCGGAAGCTCCAGGTCTCGAAGGCGAGGCGGGGTCCCGAGTGCGCTGTTTCCTGCCCCCTCGCGGTCCGGAAAATCACTCTTGACACCCATTCGCGACGGAGTGAAGCTGCCGACGCCAAGCGGGGGGGATGGAGGACATCATGCGGCTCGAGTATGAGTTCAAGTTGGACGACGTGGAGGTGCCGCGATTTTCGGTCGAAGCCGTCGAGGGGATCGGAAAGCTTTTTTCCCTCGCGACGTTGGTGCTCAACGTTCTCGATTCGAAGGACAAAGTCGAGATCGTCTTCCACGGGCTCAACCCGGAGGACCCCGGGCGGAAGATCACGGCCTTCCGGGAGATCGTCGCGAGCGCGGCGAGTGCACCGCCCCTGGATTTCTCGGAGGGCAAGGGGGGCAGCGTGCCTGGGTCGTCGAGCTATTACAACTGGCTCAGCGTCCAGAAGAGCTAGTCCCGGAGCAGCCGTCTCCTCGCCACAGGTGCGCGCGCTCCCGGCTCCTGCGGAGGATTTCGCGAAAGGCTCGTTCCCGAGCGGGTCCGGTGGGGTCCCCCGAGAACGGAAGGAGCCGTGCGTAACGCGCGAAGGCCTTTCGGCGTTCGCTGTCTGCGAGTTGCTCCTCCGGGATCGATGCGTTGAGTTCGGCCAGGGCTTGGATGCGATCCTGGTCCGATAGGCGCCGGGAAAATCGAACCGCTTCGAGGTCGATGAGGTGGACCCGGGAGGGATCCTCGGGGTCGATGAAGATATGGGGAGCCTGGAGATCTCCGTGAGAGATTCCCTGTCGATGGAGATCGACCGCCAGCCGGAAGAGGGGTTCGAGTCGGAGCAGCCCCGGCGGCCCCAGGTGCGCGGGCCGCCCCGGGCGCTGATCTTCGAGGATCACGAGCGACGACACGGGGAATCCGCAGACCCGTCTCTCGAGGTAGGCGAGGGGGCGCGCTGCGCCAATGCCCCGTGCGTTGAGTCCATGCCCGGCGACCCAGGCGCGCTGCCCCGGGCTCCCCCGGAAGACGTCCGCCAACGGGCGCCGCCAGCCCCCCTTGAGCACCTGTTTTACCACGACGCGGAAGGGGCCCGTGCGAATGGCCGAAACGAGGGCGCGGGGATCTTCCTTGAGCCTCTCCCGATCCGAAGGCGCGCCGTCGTCGAAGTGGATTTCAAGGGTTCGGGTGAGGGCGGAGGCTGAAAAATCGTCGACGCGCAGCCCCCGAAGGCGGCCCGCGCGGGCTGGAGCGAAGCGTCCTTGGGGGCGCAGGCTGTGTCGATTCCGGTTCTGGAAGTAGTCGTGCCTCTTCTTCTCGTAGGCAAGGCCGACCGCGCGCAGGGCGGCATCCGAGTGCTCGCTCGCCCGGTCGCCGAGAACAGCCCGACGAAAGCGCACCCGGTCCGCGATGGAGCCGCCGTGGAAGTGGAGCGAGAAGTCGAGGTGGCCGAGGTCCTTCGCGCGCGCGCGTGCGCTTTTCGATCGCCGGGACCGCTGGAAATCGAGCCACACGATTTCTCCGCTCGGAGACAGCAGGCCGTTCCCCAGATGGAGGTCGCCGTGAACGAATCCCGCTTCGTGGAGTTTTGCGACGGACTCTCCTAGTCGGACCAGCGTTTCCCGCCGATGGGCACTACCCCGGGCGAGGGCTTCGATGAGGGGGGTGCCTTCGGCGCGTTGCATGACCACGAATACCCTTCCGTCGGACAGGCGGCCGTGTCCCAGGGGGCGGGGTACGCCGAGCTTGCAGTCGTGGAGTCGCGAAAGGGTGCGCCACTCGTGGCGTGCGGGGTTCCAGCCGATGAGCCGCTTCGTCCGAGCCGCGAGTCGAACCGGTTTTTCAAATACCTTGACGACGCGCGCGATGCCTCCCTTGTCCGTCGGGAGAGCGACGACCTGGCGGTAGTTGCCCTGGTGAACGACGGCTTCGGGCGGCCGTTTCTCCAGCCAGTGCTGGATTTCGGCCGAGGCGTACAGTCGGCTCACGGTTGTGTTCTCGCGTAGAGCGCTCGGAGCTGGTCGGTGGTTTCTCGCCACCCGTTCCGAAGGGCGATTTCCCGGCCGCGGTCCCCCAGTTTTCGACGTTCCGCGGGATCGTCGAGTTGGTCGAGTGCGGATGCGAATCCATCGACATTCCCCGCCTGGGCAATCACGATGCCCGCCGAAGCGAGCAGGGAAGCGGCCCCGGCGGAACCGGATGTGATCATCGGAAGTCCGGAGGCAGCGGCTTCGAGCAGGACGAGTCCAAACGCGTCGTACCGGGTAGGGAGGAGCAGGCCATCGGCCGCCGCGTAGAGGCGTGGCATGTCGGTGCGAGCGCCGAGAAACCGGACGCGGTCGGCCACGCCCAGTCGCTCAGCGAGCCGTTGCCACGGCCGCGTTCGATCGCGGCCGGCGACCCATAGAATCTGCGAGCGGGACTCGGAGGCGGCCAGGGCACGGAGGGCCGTATCGAGCCCTTTCCGGTGCCAGCCGGACCCTGCGAGCAGCCAGACCGGTTTTCCGCCAGAGGACCATTGGCGTCGGAGGCCTTGGCGTTCCAGGCGGTGGTTTTCGGGAGCGAACTGCTGGCAATCGACGCCATAGGGAACGACAACCAGCCGGTCTTCCGGGACGTCGTAGCCGCGAGCGATGTCGTCGCGCACCATCGGCGAGACGCATTGGATGAGTTGCCGGGGATCCGCGAAAATTTTCCGCTCGAAAGAGAGTTGGAGGGCATGTCGA
>JAZAOF010000198.1:0-5814 GCA_036228265.1 Myxococcota bacterium
AGGGAAACTTCGACAGGGCCCCGGCAGAGGACGTACCCGCCCTCGTCGGCCCGGTCTTCGAAAATTTCAACCGCCTGGCCGATCGACTTGATCACCTGGAAACCGCCCATCGCGAACGCGAACGATCACTCGAGCACCGCGTACAGACCGCGACACGAACCCTGCTGGAACAGCAGCGCAGCCTCGCTCGCTCCGAACGCCTCGCCGCAACGGGCGAACTCGCTGCTTCTTTCGCCCACGAAGTGCGAAACCCCCTAGCGGGAATCCAGTTGGCCCTCAGCAACCTGAAGTCTGAACTCGAATCCGAACCCATGCGCCAACGGATCGATGGAATGCTCGGGGAAGTCATGCGCCTCTCGAAACTCCTCAGCGAGATGCTCGACTCGTCGCGCCATCAACCCGAACGCGTTGAGAACATCGACCTGACCCGGCTCATCGAAGATCTCCTGGCCATCACGAGCTACCAGGTGCCCTCGAACGTACGCCTGGAGAGTCGAATTCCCGACGATCTGCGGTGCCTGGCCCCCGAAGGCGCCCTGCGGCAGATCTTGCTGAACCTGGCCCTCAACTCGGCCGCGGCCCTGGGTGACACCGGCGGCCTGGTGGAAATTCTCGCCGAACCCTCCGCCGAGAAGGGTTTTACGACGATTCGCGTCTGGGACGACGGGCCGGGGTATCCCGTCGAACTCCTTGAAAACGGAATCCAACCCTTCTTCAGTACTCGCACCGGCGGTACAGGTCTCGGATTGACCCTCGTGCAGCGACTGGTCCGCGACGCCGGTGGGCGAATCGAACTCCGCAACCGCAAACCCCAAGGTGCCGAAACGATCCTGCTGCTACCCTCGGGCGCTGATCATGGCTGAAACTCTTCTCCTGATCGAAGACGAGAAGCTCCTGGGCGAGGAACTCGTTCGGCACCTGCAGCGGGAAGGTTGGGAGGTAAGACTCGCCGACAATCTCGGAGCGGCGCGCCGTTTTCTCTTCGACGACGAACTGTCCCCGCTGGTCGTTCTTTCGGACATGAACCTTCCCGATGGAAACGCCCTGGACCTGCTGGAGGAATCCCGGGAAAAGACCCGCGGTGCGGAGTGGCTCTTTCTCACCGGATTCGGAACCGTATCGGATTCGGTTCGTGCACTACGCCTGGGAGCATACGACTTCCTCGAAAAACCCTGCGCCATGGAGCGCCTGGATCTCGTGATTGCAGCCGCGGCGCGCAGTGCACGAGCCCAGCGACGAATCCGGGAAGCGACCCACAACGAATACGAGTCTCATCGCATCGATGCCTTCGTGGGTTCGAGCGAGGCCGCCACTGCCGCGCGTGAACTCCTCGATCGCCTCTCCCGGGTTCCTTTTTCCGCGCTGGTCATCGGAGGAGAGACCGGAACCGGGAAGGGTCTCGCCACCCGCATCCTCCACCATTGCGGCACCCGCTCCGATGGACCGCTGATCGAACTCAACTGTGCGGCTCTCCCCCACGAACTTCTCGAATCCGAACTCTTCGGGCACGAAGCCGGCGCGTTCACCGGGGCTCAGAAACGGAGACGGGGCCTGGTCGAGCAAGCGCACAAGGGAACCCTCTTCCTGGACGAGATTTCCGAGATGGACATCGACCTCCAGGCGAAACTGCTCAAGATGATCGAAGACCAACGACTGCGTCCACTGGGCAGCGAAAAAGAAATCTCGGTTGACGTACAAATCGTCGCCGCGAGCAATCGCGACCTGCGTGCGCGCGCTTCCGAGGGCCTGTTTCGGGAAGACCTCTTCCACCGACTCTCGGTCTTCGACTTGACCCTGCCCGCACTCCGCGATCGACTGGAAGATCTTGACGAACTCGTCCCGATTTTCGTCGCGGAATTCAACGCCAAGTCCGGGAAGGACGTGCGCGTTCTCCCGGAGGAAGTCTGGCTGGCCCTTCGCAATCATTCGTGGCCCGGAAACGTCCGTGAGCTTCGAAACGTGATCGAGCGCGGAGTGCTTCTCTCGGAGGGCTCCACGTTTCCTACCCAGTGGCTACAACTGGATCCGGCAAGCCAACCCGCTGCAAAGGCCGAAAGCGACGGGGACCGCCTTGTGCTGCCCTTCGATGGGAGCCTTTCCCTGGAAGACATGGACCGCTTCATCGTTCAATCGGCTCTCGAACGGACCGACCACAACGTCACGGCCGCCGCGCGCATGCTGGGAACGACGCGCCAGACGCTCCGCTACCGCGCACAAAAATACGAACTCGCGCTTCCGGGTTCGGCAGACGCTGCAGAAGAACCGAGCAGCAAAATGGCCGGAAAGAAGTAGTGCCCGTTTCGAAAAGAGCATTCCTGTTTCTCGCGTGCGCGCTCGCAGCGCTCCTCGGATGCAATCCGAAACTCTCGAGTTGGCAATCCGGAATTCCCGGTTGGACCACCGAGATGAACGTTGCCTACTCGACACCGCGAAACGGCTACCTCGAAGCAACGCTTGAGATGAAAGGGCTCACCCTGATCACCTTCGTTCCACGCAACGAGACCTGCTCGGCAATATTTTCGGCGGGGGCCCGGGTCGACTACGTCGACAGCACCCCCGGCGGGACCTTCCGCTCAGGCGACCGTAGCTGCCGGGCCGTCGGCATCGGAAGTCTCGCGACCTGGCGCAGCCGCATGCCACGTCCGTCCAACCGGGGCGGGGCGATCATCGCTCGTGCCCAGGCCGATTATCGAAAAATCTACGAGGACTCCGATGTCGTATTTCTTCGGGGTCGATTTCCCCTTTCCGGAAAGCTGCGATGGGTAGGACTGGACGACCTCATCGCCGTGGTGCCTCGAATCCCGGTGTGCGATGCCCCAATTTCCCGCAACTCCTCTTCGATGGAGTACTTTCCGGTCGGGCGTAATGTGCTGACGCTAGTCTCCACTCGAGGCCAGTGCCCGATCCTGGGACTCATCACGCCTTACCGAAACGAGCCATCCGCAGAAAACTAGGAACATGCCGGCAGACGAAAGTGTCGACCGCGAAATCGAAACCCGTCCCTGGCACGTAGCCTTGTTCGACTCCAGTGCCTGGTGGAGGCGCGTCGTCTTTCTCCTGGCCGCGGTCGCCACGGGAGCGACCGCGCTCTTCTTCAACCTGGCCGATCGCGGTTCCGTGAAATTCCGCGCTTTTCTACTCGAGGGAGAAACGCTTTTCGGGATTCAGGTCGACCCCGTCACGGGAACGTGCATCGCCATGGGGCTTGCCATCGGCGGAATGTGGCTCGTCATGACACTGCGCGACCGCTATTTCCTGGGCACCCAGGGAACCGGCATCCCCCAGGTCATGGCCTCCCTCGAAGTGGACGCCGACGATCCCCTCAGAAAACACATGCTGTCCTGGCGAATCGCCTTCGGAAAGGCCCTGCTGCTCCTGATCGGGATCTACGCCGGAGCGACCATCGGCCGCGAAGGCCCTTCCGTTCACGTCGGAGCGTGCCTGGTCTACCTCACCGCCGCCTGGACCCGCAGCCCGAGTTGGGCCCTCCAGCGTGGGCTCATCCTCACCGGGGGCGCGGCCGGGATCGCCGCGGCATTCAAGGCCCCCATCGCCGGGGTTGTCTTCGCCATCGAAGAGATCGGGCGTTCCTTCGAAAAAAAGAACGTCGGGCTCATCCTCCTCGGCGTCGCGGTCGCCTGCACGGCCTGTTGGCTCTACCTCGGAGACTATGTCTTCTACGGTCGGGTGAACCCATCCTTCGCCAACGCCACCCAATGGCTCGCAATCATCCCCGTCGCCGCGCTCTGCGGGCTGCTCGGCGGAGCCTTCTCCCGTTTCGTGGTCGCCGGCACACTGTGGATCAACGCGAATCTCCGAAATCACCGGGTACTCGTACCCCTTGGACTCGGCATGGCCCTCGCACTGCTCGGCCTTTTTTCCGGCGGATCGAGCTACGGAAGCGGGTACGGTGAGGCCCGGGCGATCCTGATCGACGGCACCCCCATGCCTGCGAGCTACGCCCTCACCAAGGCCGCGGGAAGTTTCGTGAGCCTGATCAGCGGTATTCCCGGAGGACTTTTTGATCCCTCCTTCTCCGTTGCCGCGGCCCTCGGACAACTTCTCGCCCCCTTCTTCCCGGGAATCGACCCTCTCTGCATCATCATGGTGGCCATGACCTCGTACTTCAGCGGAGTGGTCCGCAGCCCGATCACGGCCGTCGTCATTCTTCTCGAAATGACCCTGGCCCGGGACATGGCGATGGCGCTTTTCATGGCATCGGTGATCGCGGTGGAAGCCTCGAAACTCGTCTGCAAGACGCCGATCTACGAAGCCCTGGCTGAAATATTCCTCCAGGGTCTCCGGCAAAAAGATACGGAGCGCTCGGCCGCATGAGTCCCGCCGAGATGCGGGGAAGCGTGTTCGACGCCGTCCTCGCTGACTGGTCACCCGATCCTCTCGTCTACATCGCGGCAGGAATCGCCTCCCTATTCTATATCCGCGGTTGGTGGATCCTCCACCGACGGGTTCCCGAGCGTTTCGGCCAGGCCCGACTGGTTTCCTTCATGGCGGGACAGGCCGCGCTCTTGCTTGCGATCGGATCCCCCCTCGATGCCTTTGCGGACCTTCTCCTCCAGGCCCACATGGCCCAGCATTGGTTGCTGATGATGGTGGCGCCCCCTCTTCTCTGGTTGGGAGCGCCGCAGGTCGCGATCCTCCGCGGCCTCCCTCCCTCGTGGCGGAAGGAGGGGTTGGGCCCCTTCCTGGCATGGCCTCCGCTTCAGCAACTCGGCCGCTTCCTCGGCCACCCGGTAACGGCCTGGAGCTTTTTCGTCGTCGCGAGCTGGGCCTGGCACGCTCCCGCGCTTTACGAACTCGCTCTCTCTTCCGAAACCTGGCACCAGGTCGAACACGTCTTCTTTCTCTCGGGGGCCCTTCTCTTCTGGTGGCCCGTCGTACAGCCGTGGCCGAGTCACCCGGTATGGCCGCGCTGGGCGCTGATTCCCTACCTCGTTCTGGCTGCGGTTCAGAACACGATCCTCGCGTCTCTTTTCGCCTTCTCAAGCCGACTCTTCTACCCCCACTACGCCACGGTGCCCCGGGTCTTCGACCTGTCTCCGCTCGACGACCAGCGAGCGGCGGGTGCCCTCCTGTGGGTCGCAAGCGCGCTGGTTCTTCTCCCCGCCGCGTCCATCCTGGTGGTGAGGGCCCTCGCTCCACGCACCCTCCACGCCCCCTTCAAGGCGCGGCCCCCGGTTCCGATCGCCCGCAAAGCCGACGCTCTCCGGCTCCGGGGCCTCGGGCCTCTCTTGCGATCCGGCGTTTTTCGAAGAGTTCTCCAGTTCGGGTGCTTCGGCGTCGCGGTGGCGGTCATCCTCGACGGCTGGTGGGGACCCCAGCGGATGAGCGCGTCGAACCTCGCCGGCGTACTTCCCTGGACCTACTGGCGTGGACTGGTCGTGGTCGGGCTCCTGGTCGCCGGCAGCCTCTTCTGCATGGCCTGCCCCTTCACTCTCTCTCGCGGACTGGCCAAGCGCCTGCTCGGAGAACGCTTCGAGTGGCCTCGCATTCTCCGGAACAAATGGCCCGCCATCGGGCTGCTGATCCTCTACTTCGCTCTCGTCGAGGGGTTCGAGGTCTGGGCCAGCCCCTGGGCAACCGCCTGGCTCCTGTTCGCTTATTTTGCCGCGGCTTTTGCCGTGGACGGAATTTTCTCGGGGGCCAGTTTCTGCAAGTACGTGTGCCCAGCGGGTCAGTTCCAATTTACTCTCGCGAGCGCTTCTCCCCTGGAAGTTCGCGCTCTCGACGCCAATACCTGTCAGCGGTGTCGCACGAAGGACTGCCTTCGCGGCAACGAGACGGCGTCCGGCTGTC
>JAZAOF010000199.1:0-8348 GCA_036228265.1 Myxococcota bacterium
GAGTCGATCGCTCGCCGAAAGCGAGAGGTGACGGCGTTCATTCATCGCGCCCTCGCCGCAGACTCGGCCACCGACCCTTCCTAAGCAAGAGGATTTTTTCATGCAGAAACTACTTACCGACCACCGGAAGCAATTGGGAAATTTCGAGGTGGTTGATTTTTTCGACGAAAAAGAGGTCGAGGCCCTTCGGCAGAAGATTGATTTTGCCTCGCCTGTCGATGTCAACTGGACCTGGGACTACGGAAGCGAAGTCGCCGAACTCCGCCAGTTGTACGAAAAGGGAAAGACGGCGCAATGGAACGCGAGTGTCGATCTCGACTGGTCGATGCCGGTTTCGAGAGATGAATGGGTCATCAAGCCAGAGAATTCAATGCTCGCCAATATCTGCAAGCTGATGGGCAAGGACGAGGCGACCCAGAAGGAGGCCGCTTTCGACGAATTGGCCTACCTGATTTCGCAGTTGCTCCACGGAGAGCAGGCGGCCCTTCAGATCTGCGGACAATTGACGAACGTCTGCGACAAGATGGATCAGAAGTTCTACGCCGCGAGCCAGACCATCGACGAGGCTCGCCATGTCGAGGTGATGGCGCGATTCCTGTCGGAAAAGATGGGGACCATCTACCCCGTGGGCCCCACCCTCAAGACGTTGCTCGACATTCTGCTGGAGGCCGAGGGGATGCACCGGAAACTCCTGGGGATGCAGACGCTCTTCGAGGGCACCGCGGTGGGGATCATGGACATGCTACGTCAGGATTCCACCAACGATTTCTTTGTGGAGATGATCCGCCGCGTGCAGCAGGACGAGTCGCGCCACGCCGCCTTCGGTGTTTTGCAGATGCGGAGAGTCGTTCGAGAGGCGACCCGCGAAGAGATGCACGATATGGAGGACTGGGCCTTCTCGATACTGGAAGCCCTGAATGCCAACCAGAACCGGGACCTGCTCCGCGTGTTCGAGGGGAAATACGGCTTCGAGACCGACGCTATCGTCCAGGCGTTCACGGCCCTTCCCGAATTCGTCGAGATCAACAGTGCCGTATTCATGCACACGGTGGTTCCGAACCTGAAGAACCTGGGTTTGATCACCGAACGTACCGAGAAGGGGTGGTGCGACCGGGGGATGATGTCGAGTTCGGCGGCCACGTCGGGCGAGTCGATCCCGGTCGCCGGGGCCTGAGGCCCGATCCGGGGGGCGGGCGGAGGATTCGCGGAATCGTGTCGAGATGGATCTGGAGGGGGAGAGGGCCACGAGTGCTGGTGGCCTTCGTCGGGTGCGTCCTCCTGGTGACGGCGGCGGCCGTCGCCTGGAACAACGGCATTGGTGAGCAGATTTTCCCCAAGCGGTGGGTCGACGTGGCTCCGGGTTTCTATCGGAGTGCGCAACTGCACCCGCGGCTTATCAAGCGAGTTCTCGAGGAGAGGCAAGTCCGGGTGATCGTCGACCTGACGGACCCCGATCTCTCTCGCGCAACCCAGCGGGCCGAACAGGAAGCCTCGGCCGAGTTGGGGATTTCGCACCACCGGTTTCCCCTCGACGGCAATGGGCTCGGCGACATCCAACACTATGCGGACGCCATCGAGGTCATCGCGGACGCGAGGGAAAACGAGGAGCCGGTTCTCGTTCATTGCAGTGCGGGAGCGCGACGGGTAGGGGGAGTGGTCGCGAGCTACCAGTTGCTCGTGGAAGGAAAGGATCCCGAGGCGGCCTACGCGGAACTCGATCGGTACGGACGAACTCCGGTCGCCGAGACGCCCCTCGTCGCCTTTCTCAATGAGAACATGGGAACCCTGGCGGACGAACTCGTCTCCCGCGGAGTTCTCGATCGGGCTCCGCGGCCACTCCCGGTGTTCGTTCCGTCGAATTGATTGGCCTCGCCGGGAGGATCAGTCTTCCCGGGTGCTCCGAGACTTCGCATAACGGCCGGTGGCTCGTTTCAGCTCGGCTGCAATTTCGTCTCGGAGGGAGTCGGGTTCTTCGACGCGGGCGTCTCCGCCGAAGGAGAGGATCCAACTCCGAAGCTCCGCGGTGTCCCCCACCTGCATTTCGAGTTCAATGGCTCCCCGCGGAGCCGGACGGATCTGTTGGCTGGGATGCCAGGTTCTCTCCTCGATGTACGTGCGAACGGATTTCTCGAAGCGAATACGCACCGGGGTGGCCGGTTCCGCGATGATGCCGAACGAGGATGCGACATGCGCTTCGAAGTCGAAGTTCTCCTGGATTCGGAAGCGCTGGCCGGTGGGTTCGATCTGCCGAATCCGGTCGATGGCGAAGGTTCGAATTTCACCCGAGTGGTGGTCGAAGCCGATCACGTAGAGTCCACCGCTTCGGTACCAGACACGGTAGGGGTCCAGCACCCGGGAGCGAACGGCTCCGCTTCTCCCGGTTCGGTAGCGGATGCGTACCCCGATGCGGCGAAGGACGGCATCGTTGAGTACCTGGATCGTGTCCCGGAATTCGGCGTAGCGCTTATGCGGTCCAGGGAGAACGCGGAAAGATTCCGCGAGTCGTTCCAGGTAGGCGTTGAGTTCAGGGCCGAGTCCGGAACGAATCTTCGAGAGCGCGGACTGAATCGAGTCGTGAAAGACCGTCCCCTCGAGAATGCGGAGGAGGTCTTCGCTGAAGGCGAGGGCGAGGACTTCGTCGGGTGTAAAGGGGACGTCGCCCAGGCGAAAGGAATCGAGAAAGCGGTAGTAGGCATGCCCGTTGCGTTTCTCGCTGATCACCGGAAAACCGGCGTACATGAGAGCGTCGAGGTCGCGGTAAACTGTCCTCCGTACGCACTCGAGTTCGTCGGCGAGTTCCGCCAACCCTACGCCCGCGCGGCTTTTCGCGAGGTGTTGAATGAGTCTCCACTGGCGTGCGAGTTGGTCTCCGCGCAACCCGGGTCAATCCATTGGCTCGTCCGAGAAGAATCGACTGAGTTCTTCCTGGCGGCTCTCGGCGTCCGCGTATCCCAGTTCGGCCAGGGGCCGGGCGTATTGGGCGTCGAAGAGAAGGTAGGAGAGAAGATCGGCTTCGTTGGGGCCGTCTCCGGTGCCGAAGGCCTTGAGGAAGAGTCGAAGGAAAGGGGAAAGTTGGAGGTCGCCCGCCGTCATGACATCCCCGGCAATCATGCCGAGATCGACCGAGGGGCGAATCACGAGATCATGAATTTTTTGGACGGGCCGACCGCCCTGGAGGGCG
This sequence comes from Myxococcota bacterium, assembly GCA_036228265.1. Lineage (GTDB taxonomy): Bacteria > Myxococcota_A > UBA9160 > UBA9160 > UBA4427 > CAJXIC01. The sequence continues at coordinate 3,182 of JAZAOF010000199.1, forward strand.
GCGGTGGCGTTGAGTTGGTCGAGGAACGTCTCGCCCCAGGCTTCGCGACCGTTGTCGATGATTTGATTGATGAAATGCATCCGTGCGATGTCGGCGTCGATGGGACTAAGGAGGAGGGCGTTGAGAACTTTTCCGAAGAGATACATCGGGTTTCCGAACCCCGCGGTCTGCTGCTGGGCGAGTCCTTCGTCCACGTCATAGGAGATGCCCTGGCTCAACCCGACGACGAGTACGCGATTGGCTCCCATGCGGACCGCCGGGGCGAGCGGGGTACTGAGCCGGAGTCCGCCATCGGCGTAGTAGCGGGCGCCGATACGAACCGCCGGAAACAGGATCGGGATGGCGGCGGAGGCGAGAGCGTGAACGGGAAGCATCCGGATCGCCTGCATCCGAATCTGGCTCTGGTTGGCCCAGGGAGGGAGGTCCGGCGTCGACCGCTCGACGAAGACGACGGCGCGACCCGTGGCGATCTGGGTGGTGGTGACACATAACGTGTCGGGCCTTCCCTCTTTCAGGTTGCGTCGAAGCGAATCCCAGGGGATCGACTCGAGTACGAGTTTCTCGAGAGGGCGGGTGTCGAGGAGTCCGAAGAGACGGTCCGGGCGTTGGCCCGCCTTCAATTGCTCGGCCATGCGCCGCAGACCGAGGATCTTTCGGGGCAGGCCAATCAGTTCGCTCCCGGAAAAGCGAAAGACGTCGTCGACATGAAGGTTTTCCCAGATCCGGGTCAATCGCTGTCCGCGTTCGCCATAATCGAGATGAGCGGTAGCAGCGAGGAAACACGCGTGAATCGCGCCGACCGAAGTGCCGCTTACCAGGTCGAAATGGACGTCGAGTCCCGTTCGCTGGGGAAGGGTTTCAAGGAGGAAGCGAAGGACCCCGGCTTCGTAGGCTCCTCGGGCTCCGCCACCCGATAGGACGATGGCTCTCCGGGGTCGAGTTTTGCGTTCGTCCCGGGGCAACGGCGTGACCTAGTTGACGCGCTCGGAGTATTCGCGAGTGCGCGTGTCGATCCGGATCGTGTCGCCTTCCTTGATGAAGAGCGGAACCTGGACCGTTGCTCCCGTTTCGATGGTCGCGGGCTTCGTCACGTTCGAGGCGGTGTCGCCCCGGATGCCCGGTTCGCATTCGCTCACCTCGACCTCGATGAACGGCGGAAGGTCGATGTTGACCGGTTTGTCCCGCCAGAAGAGAACGCTGACGTCCGTATTTTCCTTGAGGTAGGCCCGCGCATCGCCGAGGACGTCGTTTGAGATGGGAGCCTGGTCGTAGGTCGTGTTGTCCATGAAGACGCGGTCTTCGCCATCGAGGTAGAGGTATTGCATGGTGCGTTCCTCGACGTCGGCCTCCTGCACCTTTTCACCGGACCGGAACGTTCGGTCGAGGACCTTCCCCGTGAGGAGATTCTTGACTTTCGTACGGACGAAAGCGCCTCCCTTGCCGGGTTTCACGTGCTGAAAATAGGTCATCACGAAGGGAGACCCGTCGAGTTCGATCTTGAGGCCGTTTCGGAATTGTGAGGTATCGATCGACATCGGGTCCTTCTCGCGCGATGGAAGAGAGAGGAGACGATAGCGCAGCTGGTGTTTGGACTAGGAGCGGGGCAGGTCGTGGCGGCTGTCGAGGAGTTCCTGGATGCGTTCCCGCACGCTTTCTGACAGCTGCGCCACGATTTGCGGATCCCGGGCGGCTTCGGGGCCGTAGGCGTCGCCCACCCGGAGCGGCGACGCGTAGACGATGCGGTAGCGAACCGGGAGGGGCAGGAGTCCCAGCAGGCCGAGCCAGGGGAAGGTCGGCGTGATGGGCGCCACCGGGATGCCCAGCCAGCGCGCCAGGGGCTCGACGTCGTAGAGGAGCGGCGCCTGGTCATCGCTTCCGATGACAGCGAAGGGCACGATGGAGGCTCCCGATCGCAAGGCCTCCTCGACGAAGCCCGGATGAAACGCCTGGAGGCGGTAGCGCTCCCGGAACGGCTTGCGAATGCCATGGATACCCTCGGGAAAGACGAGGACGCATTCGCCATCGCTGAGCAGGTCGCGAAAATTCTTCCGGGTCCCGATCACCTGGCCGATTTCGGCGAAGAAATCCCTCACCCAGGGAACGGATTCGACCCAGCGATCGACGATGCCCCGGGGCCGCCGCGGGGGGGTTGTGTGGAGAAAACAGTCCGTCAGCACCATGGCGGCATCGAAGGGAAGGAGTCCGGCGTGGTTTCCGGCCAGGACGACCGGGCCCGCCGAGGGCAGGTTCTCGATGCCTCGGCTTTCGACGCGAAAATAGTGGCGGTAGAGCGCCAGGAGCAGGGGAAGGGCGTCGGATACGGAATCCAACACGAGGCCGAACCGGTCGTGGGCGCCGATTTCCGACCGGAAGGCTTCGACCCTCCCCCGGCTGGACTCATCCAGCCATTGCCGCAACCCGAGAGAGGCCAGTGCCTCGGAGATGGAGGCGAGCGTTTCAACCGGGTCGGCCCCCCCCTCCTCTCGGGGGTTCGGGCGGGCGATCCGGTGGAGAGCCTCGAGAAAAGGGTCCTCTTCCGGCGTGGGATCGTCAAAGGGATTGTGTCCCAGGGATCTCTCGTCATCCGTTCCGGGATTCTTTCGAGCCGGGGTCATTCGGGAGGGCTCGCGGGCGGGGGCACCGGGCTGCGCAGTCGTTCGAGCAATTCATCGCCCAGGGCCGATAGGGTGCGTGCCCCGGAGTGGCGGGGAGCCGTTTCGAAGATGGTGAGCCCGCGCGATTGGGCTTCGTCGATCTTGACGGTGAACCCGATGACGGTTTTCGAGATTTCTCGCGGGAACCGGTCGCGGAGGGCTTCGAGAATTTCCTTGGCCATGCGTGTGCGGCGGTAGAAGGTCGGCACCACCATCCGGATGGCGAGGTCGGGATGGCGGTAGCGTCGGCGGACCAGTTCCAGGGTCTTGACGAGCTCAGCGCATCCATCGAGCGCGAGGTAGGTGAGGGGGACAGGGATGACGACATCGGTACACGCTCGCAGGACGTTCAGGGTCAGGGGGCCAAAGGAGGGCGGGGCGTCGAAGAGGACGACGTCGTACTCGCGGAGTTCCGACGCCCGATCCAGGCGCTCCTGGAGCAACGCCGAAGGATCCTCGGGGAGGTCGTTTCCCGCCCAGGCGGGAAAAAGAGCAAGAGACTTGTTGGAAACGATCACGTCCAGGTTGGGAACCCGGGTTTTCATTACCGGCAGTCGGTCGGTAGGCTCGTCCAGGGCGGCCGGTGCGTCCCCGTCTCGGAGAAATGAATCGAGAAGCAGGTCGACCGCGGAGCGCCGAGGGCTGTGAACGTCGAGCCCCAGGACCTTTCCCAGTTGGCCCTGGGGGTCCATGTCGATGGCGAGCGTGCGGAGACCCTCTTCGTGGGCCAGGAAGTAAGCCAGGTTGGCGACGAGGGTCGTCTTCCCACTTCCCCCCTTCTCGTTGATAAACGCGATTCGCCGAGGCACGGTGACCCTCCCCGGGCTGCCCGGAAGGTTCCTGGCCACAATAGAAGAGCCCCCGGTGGCATGCCATCGGGGGCTCTGGGTTTCGAGGCTTTCGCCGGGGGCGCGGTCGCCTTGTCGAGCGGGATCAGCCCTTGGCGGTCTTGACCGCTTCGGTGAGAGCCGGAACGACTTCGAAGAGGTCGGCGACGACTCCGATGTCCGCGACCTCGAAGATCGGAGCATCGGGATCCTTGTTGATCGCGACGATGAAGTTCGAGGCCTTCATCCCGACGAGGTGCTGAATCGCACCGGAGATTCCGCACGCCACGTAGAGTTTGGGGGAAACGATCTGGCCGGAGGATCCCACCTGGTAGGGGTGGGGCAGCCAGCCGGCGTCGACCACCGGGCGCGAGGCGCCCATCGCGCCTCCCAGGGCATCCGCCAGGGGCTGGATGACTTCCGTGAACTTTTCGGGGTCGCCCACGCCGCGTCCGCCGGAAACGATGATGTCGGCCTTGGTCAGGTCGACGTCCGTCGCTTCGGCTTCCTTGACCTCGACGAACTTGGCCTTGGCGCCCGACAGGTCGGCGGCGAGAGCTTCGGTGCTTCCCTCGCTGCTTCCTTCGTAGGGAGCAACGGCGCCGGGTTGAACCGTGGCCACGGTCTTTCCGCCTCCGGCGCTCAATTGCGCGTCCAGCTTGCCGTTGAAGACGCGGCGGAAGAAGTGGAATCCATCGCCGTTGCCTTCGATCTTGAAGCAGTCGCTCACGAAAGCGGCGTCGAGGGCAGCCGCGATTCGCGGCGCCACGTCCCAGCCCGAGGGCGTGTTGGACAGGAGAACCACGTCCGCGTCGGCGGCCTCGACGCCCGCCACGATGGCCGCGGACCATACGTCGACGCTGTAGTTGGCCGCGGCGGCGTCATCGACGACGAGGGTGTCGCCCCCGCCTTTCGACGCGAAGTCGCTGGCCAGGTCGTTGCAGCCGCTTCCGATGACGAGGCTCTTCACCGACCGACCGGTCGATTCCGCGAGCCCCTGGGCGACCGCGGCCAACTCGAAGCTGGCCTCGCGGATCGCGCCATTCTGAATTTCCGTAACGATGAGGATGTTGCCCATCTGGACTGATCCTTTTGATTTGGGGTTCTTGAAGGGGTCTAGAGAAGACCCAGTTCCTTGATCTTTCCGACCAACTTCGAAGCGATCTCGTCGGCCGACCCTTCGATCATCTCCGCGCTATCGCCCTTGGCCGGAACGTAGATCTTGTCGATCTTGACCTTGGCCGCGTCGGCCCCGACCTGGCCATCGAGACCGAGGTCGGCCGCGGTCTTGACGTCGATGGGCTTCTTCTTGGCCTGCATGATGCCCTTCAGCGACGCGTAGCGGACCTGGTTCGAGCCACTCTGGACGGCGATGAGGCAAGGCGTCGGCAGGTCGACGACTTCGAGTGCACCGCCTTCGAGTTCGCGCTCCACGCGGATGCTCGAATCCTGGTTTTCGGTCTTGAGTACGGCTGTCGCCGAGGGCAGCCCCATGAGTTCCGAAACCATGGGAGGAATGGCGGAGTAGTTGTCGTCATCGGACATGAGTCCGGCGAAAACGATGTCCGGGCTCTCGGCCTTTCCGACGGCGGCCAGGATCTTCGCCAGGCCGAGGCTGTCGGAGTTCTCGGCTGCCGGATCGTTTACATGGACGGCGCGGTCGGCCCCCATTCCCAGTGCGGTTCG
>JAZAOF010000200.1:0-12242 GCA_036228265.1 Myxococcota bacterium
GGGGGTGAGTGACGCAACGGGAGTGTTGGTGGCGGGGGTCGAACCGGGGAGCCCGGCCGAGGAGGCGGGCTTGCGTCGCGGGGACGTGATCCTCGAGATCGACCGCAAGGGTGTCGAGAGTGTCGATCAACTGACCGACCGCCTCGCCCAGGCCGACGACCGCGCCCTCGTCCTCATCAGCCGCGGAGAATCCAATCTCTTCGTGCCGCTCAAACGGGCCGAATAGGAAAACGCCAGGAAGTGGTGTGTGTAGCCCTGGAACCGGGGGGTAGATGCCACAGCCGGTCCTGCGTGCTAATTTGCCGCCCGTTGAAGACTTTGCCGAAAGGCGAGGGGAGATGACTTGGCACGAGATGATCTGATTCAAGCGACGGGTTCCGTGGACAAGATCCTCGGCGGGGGGCGCTACCAGATCTCTCTCGAGTCGGGCCAGTCGGTCACGGCTCAGCTCTCCGGACGCATGCGACGTTTTCGTATTCGCGTCATTCCGGGGGACCGGGTTACGGTGGGCCTCTCGCCCTACGATCCGACCCATGGGTTCATCACGTTCCGCCTGCGCGAAGGTCAGAACGCGCCGGGCACCTGAATCTCGGCTCGTATCCGCGTGCGGGCCATCGTCGTTCGACTGATTCTCGGGCTCATCCAGGGCCTCGACCGGTGGAAGCTCGCACGCCTCGCCCGCCGCCATCCCGGCTTGGAGATTCATCCAACCGCCAGTTCGAACCTCGCGATGGCGCGTTTTGAACTGGGTCCGGGGGCCCGGGTCCGGATCGAGGCGGGGGTTACGACCGAGCGACGCCGAGACGGCGTGCGGTTCTGTGTCGGCGAGGGCAGCGAGTTGGTGATCGGAGAGGGGACCTGGCTCCGAAGCGAACTGCAGCCGGTCCATCTCGCGGTGTTTGATGGGGCTCGAATGAATCTCGGCCGGGGCGTCTTCTTGAACGGTTGCCACCTGAGCGCGAAAGAGTCCGTCGACCTCGGAACCTTCGCCATGGTAGGGCCCGGGAGCCGGGTCTTCGACGCCGACCAGCATCCGATCGATGCCGACCGTCCCGAGCGCCGGAGTCGGGTCGAGATCGGGGACTACGCCTGGGTGGCGGCGGACGTGACGGTGACGCGGGGAGTTCGAATCGGTGCCCACTCGATCGTGGGGGCCCGTTCGGTGGTCACGGACGACATTCCCGACCACCGGGTGGCGGTGGGTTCGCCGGCTCGCCCGGGTGGGCGCGTCGGAGACCGCAGCGTTCACCCCTTCTAGGAGTGGGGCTGCCCTCGGTCCCATGGACCGGGTCGTGTTAGGATTTCTCGTCATGCCCCTGCGCATCGCTATTTTTGGACAGGCGGCTTTCGGTCGGGATGTTGCGACCCGTGTCGCGGCTTCTGGCTTCGAGGTTGTCGGTGTCTACACGCCGCCCGAGGGCAAGCGGCCCGACCCCCTCGCCGAACTGGCGCAGAGCGAGGGGTGGCCCCTCTTTCGGCACAAGCGGTTTCGGGCGCGGGGGGAGGCGATTCCTGAACTCGTTTCCGAATATCGGGCCCTGGGTGCCGACCTCAACCTGATGCCCTTTACGACGGTGATCCTCCCACCGGAGATCGTTGAGGCGCCGGCCCACGGGTCGCTCTGTTTTCACCCGTCGCTGCTGCCGGCATTTCGCGGTGGAAATGCCCTGGCCTGGCAGATCATCCTGGGGGCCGAGGAGACCGGCGTCACCGTGTTTCGACCCGATGAAGGGGTCGACACCGGTCCCATCGTGGTCCAACGCGGAGGCGTGGCGATCGATGCGTCCGATACGACCTCGTCGCTCTACTTCGAGAAACTCTATCCCCTCGGTCTCGACGCGATCGACGAAGCGGTGCAGGCCGTGGCCGAGGGCCGCGCCAACCTCCGTTCCCAGCCGGAAGAGGGAGCCAGTTTCCAGGGGTTGGTGGGAGAGGCCGAGGCCGCGATCGACTGGTCGCTTCCCGGGGAGCGAGTCGACCGCTTGATTCGGGGGTGTGATCCGCAGCCGGGCGCCCATGCTCGACTGGAGGGCGAGGCCGTGCGTCTCTATTCGAGCCGCTTTCGGTCGGGCCCGGAGGCGAGCGTTCCCGGGACCGTCTTGCGGTCGGAAGGGGAGTCCCTCCTCGTTTCTGCCCACGGAGGAGTTCTCGAGGTCGGAAAGCTTCGCCGGGACGGGGATTCGAAAAAGGCGGCCGCCCAATCGGGTCTCCAACCCGGGCAGTGCCTCCAAGGCGGCTGATCTTTCCGCGGACAATGGCGTAAACAACGCGCAAGTCTTCGGCCCGGCCGGTCGAGAACGCTCGTAAACGGGCGCCCGGGGGGAGGATTGGCTACTCCGCGTGCTTTCGGCGATTGCATCGCCCGAAATCACCGATGGTGGAAATTCTCCCGACACCTCGCTACGGTGCGCGGCCACCTACCCCCGTTCTGAAACCAAAACTGGCCAAGAATCCAGGTTTTTGACTCAATTCGCCTCGACCGGCGGCTTGTGAGGCGGTTTATGCCCACTGAACTCGACAGAATTCGAAACATCGGCATCAGTGCCCATATCGACTCGGGGAAGACCACCCTAACCGAGCGGATCCTCTTCTACACCGGGCGCATTCATGCGATGCACGAGGTCAAGGGCAAGGATTCCGTCGGCGCCACGATGGACTCCATGGAGTTGGAACGGGAGCGAGGCATCACGATCCAGTCGGCCGCGACGCACACCGTCTGGGCGGATCACCACATCAACATCATCGATACGCCGGGGCACGTGGACTTCACGATCGAGGTCGAACGCGCTCTTCGCGTGCTGGATGGAGCCGTGTTGGTGCTCTGCGGTGTGGCCGGCGTGCAGTCGCAGTCGATGACCGTAGACCGCCAGATGCGACGTTATCGCGTCCCGCGTCTCGCTTTCATCAACAAGCTCGACCGGTCGGGTGCGAACCCGAGCCGAATCACGGACCAGCTTCGAGAAAAACTTCGGCATAACGCCGTCATGATGCAATTGCCGATTGGTCTCGAAGCCGACTTCGAAGGAGTGATCGACCTGATCTCGATGAAGGCGATCTACTTCGAAGGCGACGGGGGAGAGCACGTTGTCGAGAAGGAAATTCCCAGCGAGCTTCTCGCCGAGGCCGAGATTGCGCGCGAGGCGATGCTGGATTCGGTGTCGATGTTTTCCAATGACCTGATGGAGGCCATTCTCGAGGAAAACGTCACCGAAGACCTGGTTCACGAGGCCGTCCGTGCCGGCACGCTTTCCATGGATTTGACGCCCGTTTTCCTGGGCTCCGCGTACAAGAACAAGGGGGTTCAGAAGCTTCTGGACGCCGTCAATCTGTACCTGCCGGCGCCTACGGACATCGAAAACAGCGCCATTGACCTTTCGAACGATGAAGCGGCCATCCGGTTGGACAGCGATGCGAACAAGCCGCTGGTGGCACTTTCCTTCAAGCTCGAAGACGGTCGGTACGGACAGCTCACGTACCTTCGGGTCTACCAGGGAACGCTCGAGCGAGGGATGAACATCTTCAACAGTCGGAGTGGGCGCAAGCACAAAGTGGGACGCCTGGTTCGAATGCACGCGGATTCGATGGAAGAGATCGAAACCGCGTCGGGTGGCGATATCGTTGCGTTGTTCGGCATCGAGTGCGCATCGGGAGACACCTTTACCGACGGTTCGATCCAGGTGTCGATGAGTTCGATGCACGTTCCCGAGGCCGTGATTTCGCTTTCGGTAAAGCCGGTGGACAAGAAAGCCCAAGAGAGCCTCTCCAAGGCCCTGGGGCGTTTCGTTCGAGAGGATCCGACGTTTCGAACCGCGGTGGACCCGGACAGTGGCGAGACCGTGATCTCGGGGATGGGCGAACTGCATCTCGACGTGTACGTCGAGCGGATGCGCCGCGAGTACAAGTGCGAGGTGGAGACGGGGGCGCCCCAGGTGGCGTATCGCGAAGCGATCTCTCGAAAAGCCGAATTTCACTACACCCACAAGAAGCAGACCGGTGGCTCAGGCCAGTTCGGCCAGGTCGTGGGCTACGTCGAGCCGATGGGCGATGACGATGGGGCGTTCGAGTTCGTGAGCGAGGTGCGGGGTGGCTCGATTCCCTCCGAATTCATCCCCTCCGTCGAGAAGGGCTTTGCGTCTTGTCTTGAGAAGGGCCGACTGATCGGCTTTCCTATCCAGGGGCTTCGGGTCGTGGTGAGCGACGGCAAGTCCCACGCCGTGGATTCTTCGGACAACGCCTTTCAGGCGGCAGCCCGCGGGGCATTCCGCGAAGTCTATGGCAAGGCGAGGCCGATCATTCTGGAGCCGGTGATGAAGCTTGAAGTGGAGGGGCCGGCCGAATTTCAAGGGGCCCTCATCAAGACGATCATGCAGCGACGTGGTACCGTGATTGGAACGACCGAAGAAGAGGGTGGCTTCTGCCGAGTCGAGTCCGAAGTACCGCTTGCCGAAATGTTTGGTTACGCGACGGAACTACGCTCCGCCACCCAGGGCAAGGCCGAATTCACGATGGAATTTTCGCGATATCTCCCGGCCCCTTCCGAAGTTCAGCAGGAACTGAAGGAGCAGTACAAGTCGCGACTGGTGGTCGACGAAGATTGACCGAAATTACTCACTCCCATCCCGCTACGAGGGGCTCATGTATCGGAAATTTCTGAATGCTCGGAGCCCCATGAGGCTTCTGGAAAAGGGACTCCACGGCGGCTTGGGGGTGGGCAACGTCGGAATGGTGATCGCCGGACACGGCATCGGCAAGACGTCGTTTCTCGTGAGTGTCGCCCTCGACGAACTCCTGCGGGGTGGCGGCGTGATGCACATCGCGCTGGACCAGACGGTCTCTCACGTCCGCGACCACTACGATACGTTGTACGAAACCCTGGTTTCCTCGACGCATCTCGAAGATGCGGCCGTGACGCACGCGGAGATCGATCAGAACCGTTCGATCCGTTCCTACCCGGCCGCCGGCTTCGGTTCAGGAAAAGTTCGCCAGGCCGTGAAGATCGATTCCGATGCCGGAGTGCGACCGACCGTCCTCATCATCGAAGGCTTTTCTCTCGACGTCATCGACCGAGAAGAAGTGATGGATATCCGGGCACTCGCGGACGAACTGGCCGCCGAGGTGTGGATCTCGGTGGCGGTTGCGGGAGAGCGGGTCGGAGAGTGGCCCCCCGCGATTCGAACGATCGAAGACGTCGTGAGTGTCATACTGGCCCTTGAGCCCGGCGAGGGCCCGCAAGAGCCCGTGGCACTCCGAGCGCTCAAGGACCATGACAATCCGGACGTCGGAGCACTCCGGGTCGCACTGGACCCGAAGACGCTTCTCCTGATCCGTCACTGAGCGGGCGGTTCCGCGCCGCCATCGCCACTACCCCTGGCGTAGGTCGCTGCGGAGGGCTTTGAGTTCGTCGGGGCCAAAGTCGAGTTCGTCCGCAATCCGAACGATCTCTTCGGCTTCGATTTCGGAAACGTGTCCGTCTGCCCGGGCGACCTGGAGCAGTGCCTGCAGCAGTCGAATCCTCTGCTCTCGGTCGGAATGCTCTCGGAACTCTCGGGTGGCCAGGTAGTTTTCGGTGCCGCCCTCGTCTCGGGCCTGTGCTCTCGCGATTTCCGCGACCAAGCGCACGTGCTTCTCGTCGACGACGTCGAGGCCACGAAGAATTCGTTCGATGGTCGCTTCCTCTTCGGAGTCGATTTCGAGATCGGCCGCGGCGACTCGAGCGAGAATGAATGCAAAAGACGCGAGAAAGTGGGCTGTCGGTTCGTCGAGATCCGCAAGTTCTTTTGCAATGCGTCGTACCGAGGTGCTCTCGGCCGCGCCCGGCCCGTCACTTCGTGAAATCAGTCGACGGATTAGGGACATGTCTTTTCCTCCGCGGACCGTTCTCCGCCGCGCGTGGTGGGCAGCATGCCGCATCGTGTACCCTAATGCACGGACCCCGGGCCTCTCGACGGTGCCCGATGGGAGGAAGAAACGTGGCTCTAACGAACTCACCCGAAGCGATCACCCTCTTTCACAACCCCCGCTGCTCGAAGAGTCGAGCGACCAAGGTCCTGTTGGAAGAGCGCGGCGTCGCTTTCGAAGTCCGCGAGTACCTCCAGGATCCTCTTTCGTCCGAAGAGTTGCGCGAGATGGAAGAGTGCCTGGGGCGGCCGATTTCTGAGTGGGTCCGAACGGGCGAAGACGCCTACGCCCAGGCCGGCCTTTCGGAAGCGGCGGGTTCTGCGGAGTTGATCCAACTCGTGGTGGAGCATCCGATCTGCATGGAGCGTCCCATCGTGGTGAAAGGGGACGCGGCCGCCGTGGGGCGACCGCCCGAGGCCGTCCTTTCGATTCTTTCCTGATCGGGGTTCCCGGTTTACGGGGCCTGGCTTCCGTCGGGATCGTCAGCAGTCTTCGGCAGGGCGCTGCCCTGCAGAAATCCGATCCAGCGGGACAGTCCCGCCGGCAGGGTCACGGTGTTGCGGAGGTCGGTGAAGTCGTCGGTCCAGAGGGGCACCGCATTCAACTGGCGTGCCCCAAGCCCGATGACGCGCATGGGCGGTTTTCCTTCGGGTACCGGGCGCAGTCCCTCTCTTCTCAGTTGGCGGGCGAGGGATCGGAGGCGGTCCGGGGATGGACTGGTGAAAAGCCAGCGGGAAAAAGCGCTCATATCGTGGGGGAGGTCCGGGTTTTGGGCAAACAGGCTTCCCATGCCTGCACTCGCCGCAGCTCGGGCGATCGGCAGTGTGAGTTGCAGATAACGGTTTGAAACGTGGAAAGCCATGACCCCATCCGGTGAGAGAGCCTGGCGGTAGATCTCGAGGGCTTCCCGGGTCAGCAGGTGAAGGGGGACGGCGTCGCTGCTGAACGCGTCGAGGATGAGCACGTCGAATTCCGGGGGGGCGAGGCTCTCGAGTTCAGCCTCGATGGCGAGACGGCCGTCCGCTTCCACGACTTCGATGGAGGCACGGCTGTTCGCGATCACGTCGAAATAGCGCGGGTTGCGTGCGATCCGGACCACCGCGGGATCGATTTCGTAGAAGCGAAAAGAATCTTCCGGGCGGCCGTAGCTGGAGAGGGTTCCGATCCCCATGCCGATAATTCCGATCCGCGTCGATTTCCCCGCCTTTCGATTTCGCATGAGAACTCCGATGGGAGTTCGCTCGCCGTAGTAGGACGTCGGCGCGTTCTTGTATCTCGGATCGGTGGATTGGACGCCGTGCATCGTGTTTCCGTGCACCAGTTGGCGCTGGGGTGGGGGGGTGAGTTCGCGGATGGTGAGTACGCCGAAGAAGGTGCGTTCCTGGTAGACGCGGTTCTTCGAAGCGCGGAACTGGATGAGAATTCCAGCAGCAACAAAAACGATGAATAGGGCCGCGATCGCGGTAGTGAATCTCCATCGGGGCTTCGTTCGACCGATCCAACTCCTCGCGTCTCCCCGGCAGACCGCCAGGAACAGCAACCCGGTTGCGCCGACACCGAGAGGGAGTTCGTAGTAGTCGTTGAAGACCTGGGGGGCGACCAGGCCGACGAGGAGACCCGCAACGGCTCCTCCGGCCGAGATTGAGAGATAGAAGGTGGTGAGCGACTCGGGGGCGGGACGCCGTCGGTAGAGTTCGCCGTGAAGGATCATGCAGCAGCCAAAAAGCAATCCGCAGTAGAGGACGACATGGTGGTGGAGTTGATCGAAGATCCACCAGAGTTGGGAGGCTCCCGTCAGGATCACGACGAACAGGAAGAACGGGACCCGTCGGTAGAAGCGCTCGGAACTGAAGGCCAGGATGTACGTGGCGAGGTACAGGGAGAGGGGGAGGACCCAGAGGAAGGGGATGCTCGCAATGTCGAGAGTGAGCTTGTTGGTGGTTCCCATGAGCACGGCGACCGCGGTTCCGGAAAGAAGGGCCCAAAGAACGACCGTTTGGGGACGCTGGGGACCTTGCGGGGCCTTCACGTTCTTGGGGGGAGTGCCCTTTTGCCAGGCGAGGAATCCGCAGAAGGCGATGAGGATTCCGGCGGCGATAAAGCCAATGGACCAGAGGTCGCCGGTGCGGGAGACCGGAAGTTGAGGCTCGATCCAGAAGGGGTAGGCGAGGAGAGCGAGAAAGGATCCGAGGTTCGATACCGCGTAGAGGGGATAGGGCGATCGCTCGGGCTGGTGCCGAGAGAACCACGCCTGGAGCAGGGGGCTGCTCGCGGCCAGGATGGCGAAGGGCAGGGCGACATTCCAGAGGAGCATGGCGAGGATATGGAATCGCGGAAAGTCGATGCCATCGGCGGGTTGCCATGACTCGTCGGGAAGAACCGGCAGTGCCCAGAACGCCAATCCGAGGAGGGCTCCGTGCACCAGGACCTGTCTCGCGGGAGAAGCCATTCGAACCAGGGCGTGTGCGTAGGCGTACCCGGCGAAAAGGGCGCTCTGGTAGAACGCGAGGCAGATCATCCAGACCCCGGGCGAGCCGCCGAACCAGGGCAGGATGCGCTTTCCAATGAGCGGTTGAACCAGGAAGATCAAGAAGGCCGAGGCGAAGATGGCGCCGACGAACGGGACGATTTTCCAGTCGGACGAAGGTCTTGATGTGCGGGATGCGGCCATCGGTTAGAGCCTACGTGGTTTCGATCGATTGTCGAAAGCGAGTCACCGGAGCCAGGCGAGAACGATCTCGAAGAGTCGCCGTGTTCTCGGCGTGAGGCGCGTTCGGTTGTACGCATCTCCACATTGCCGGATGGCTTCGGATCGGGTGGGGTAGGGGTGGATCACGCTGGCGAGCCGTCCCAGGCCGATGCCGGCATCCATGGCCAGAACGATCTCCCCGATCATTTCGCTGGCCCGGTGGCCAACGATCGTGGCTCCGAGAATCCGGTCTCGTCCGCGCTCGGTATGAATCCGGACGAACCCCGTTTCTTCTCCATCCGCGATCGCCCGGTCGACGTCTTCGAAGTGGCGAACGAAGGTGTCGATCGCGATTCCCCGGCTCTCCGCTTCGCGTGCCCCGAGTCCCACGCGGGCCACTTCCGGGTCCGTGTAGGTACACCAGGGAATCGTCAGGGAGGATCGCTTCTTTCTTCCAAAGAAGAGAGCATTCTGGATCACCGTTCGCGCAGAAAAATCCGCGGCGTGTGTGAAATGCGTATCGAGGCAGATGTCTCCTGCGGCGAACACGCGTGGATTCGTCGTCCGGAGACGGTCGTCGACAAGAATGCCCTGGGGCGAGTGCTCGATCCCGGCTTCCTCGAGACCCAGGCCTGCGAGGTTGGGGGTTCGCCCGGTGGCCACGACAATTTCGTCGACGACGAGGTTCTCGGAAAGCCCCCCGGAGTCCAGGGTGAGCGTTTTCTCGCCGGCTCGTTCGCCTACCTCAAAGAGCGAGGTCCCGAGGCGCACGTCGACGCCCTCGGCCGAAAGCGAGGTTTCGACGAGCTCGGCAACGTCGGGGTCTTCCCTCGGAAGCACCTGGTCCGCGCGCTCGATGACGGTGACCCTGGCCCCCAGGCGTTGGAAGGCCTGGGCCATTTCGCAGCCGATGGGACCGGCACCCAGGACTCCGAGGCGTTGTGGCAGAGAGGGGAGTGAAAAAAGGGTTTCGTGGGTTCGATAGCCAATCCGGTCGAGGCCCTCGATTTTCGGAACGAGAGGGCTCGTCCCCGTGGCCACCACGGCCTTGCGAAAGGACAAGGAGGCTCCGTCGACGCCGATTCGGCGAGAGTCGAGAAAGGTTCCGTGGCCGATGAAGACATCGACGCCCAATTCGTCTCGAAAACGATGCGCCGAGTCGTTGTGGCTGATGCGCGCTCGGATGGCCCGCACCCGCTCCATGACGGCATGAAAATCGGTTTCAGCTGGAGAAGGCGCGCGAACCCCGAGCCGATGAGTATCGCGGGCGGCGGCGATTGCGGTTGCCGATCGGATCAGGGTTTTTGACGGCACGCAACCGCTGTTGAGGCAGTCGCCCCCCATGAGTTGGCGCTCGATGAGGGCGACCCTCGCCCCGAGTCCGGCGGCACCGGCCGCGGCAACGAGTCCCGCGGTTCCGGCGCCGATGATGACCAGGTCGTAGCGGTGTGCGGGAATCGGGTTCTTCCAGCCCGGTGGGTGGACATTGCGGAGAAGTTTCTCGTCGTGGGGATCGCCGGGAAGGAGCCCGGGTCCCGGGGCATCCAGGTCTTCGGGGTTCACGGGGTATCGGTTTCCTCGATGTCGGTGGTTTCGCGGAGGGTCTTTCGGGCGAGGCGGGTGACCAAGATGACGACGGCCGCGGTGGCGGCGATGCCCACGACCCGGAGGCCCCATTCCAGTGGAGAAGGATCGAAGTCTCCCGTGCCGACCGCGGTTTCCACGCCCGTCGCGGCCACGGAGCCCAGGCTGACGTAGAAGAAGGTGGCGGGCAGCATGGCGAGGGCACTCACCCCCACGTAGGGGCCGAACGCAATCGAGGTCAGGCCGTAGAGATAGTTCGAGAGGCTGAAGGGAATCACGGGCGAGAGGCGCAGCAGCCCGACGATCTTCCAACCCTGCTCCCCGATGGCGCGATCGATGGCGACAAAACGGGTTCGATGGGCCAGTCGCTGGGCGACGGCCTCTCGGGCGAAATAGCGCGCGACCAGGAAAGCCAGGGCGGCGCTCGCCGTAGCGGCGATCCAGACCGTAAGGGTTCCCGTGACCACGCCAAAGAGCGCGCCGGAGGCGAGGGTGAGGATGGAGCCGGGTACAAGGAGCAAGGCGGCGGCGATGTAGAGAGCGGCGAAGGCCACCGGTCCCCACGCCCCGAGTGCGTCGAGATGCACGCGGAGAGAGCCGAGCCACGCGTCGAGGGGCAGTTCTCTTCCGACGGCGAAGATCCCGAGGAGGACGATGCCCCCCCCTATGAAACGAATCCAGCCGCGACGTGTTCTGGAGGCAGTTTCCGCTTTCATCGGGGCGCAGGGTATCGCAGTCCGATCCTCGAGAAGGTCGGGAAGCGCCACCGGCGGACTGGCCCCCGGGGGTGGGGCTGCCGAAAACCCTTCTTGCTTCGCTATGCTGCGCCCGGCTCGCGTCGGCAAGCCCCCCCGGAACATCTCGGTGTTCATCGCCAGCCCGGGTGTGCCTCCCCGCGCGTTCTCGTGGTTTAGCGACACACAAGGACTTCCGAGGCTCGAACGACCACTTTGGATTCTCCCCCTGCGCTTGGTGGTGGGAGTTCTCGAGACGCGGGTCGCGGAAATTCCCCCAGCGAAGGAGATTTCAGACATGAGCGAGATTCGTTTCGACGATCGGGTCGCCGTCATTACTGGTGCCGGCGGCGGATTGGGAAAAACCTATGCCCTTGAGCTCGGCCGACGGGGCGCGAAAGTCGTCGTCAATGATCTTGGAGGCTCGGCCGACGGAACCGGCGGCGGACACAACATGGCCGATGAAACGGTCAAGGAGATCGAAGCCGCCGGCGGTACGGCCGTTGCGAATTACGACTCCGTGGCTACGCCCGAGGGAGGCGAAGCGATCGTGCAGACGGCCCTCGACAACTTCGGCCGGGTCGACATCGTCGTCAACAATGCCGGAATCCTTCGCGATAAGTCGTTCGCGAAACTCGACCCTGCGTCACTCGAGATCGTTCTCGACGTTCACCTGAAGGGAGCCTTCTTCGTCAGCCAGCCTGCTTTTCGCGCGATGAAGGAGAACAACTTCGGTCGATTCGTATTCACGGCCTCCGGGGCGGGAATTTTCGGAAATTTCGGCCAGTCGAATTACGGTGCGGCGAAGATGGGCCTCGTGGGTCTTTCCAACGTCCTGGCCGTGGAGGGCGCGAAGAACAACGTGAAGTGCAACGTGATTGCGCCGATCGCGCGTACCCGGCTAACGGAGCAATTGCTTGGCCCGATGGCGGAAAAGCTGGATCCGGACTTCGTTACTCCGCTCGTGGTCTTTCTCTGCTCGGAAGCGTGCGACGTGACCCACGAAATTTTCGACGTGGGAGGCGGTCGCTACGCGCGGATTTTCCTGGGGCTCGCTCCGGGCTGGACCGCGCCGAAGGGAGGGCCGCCGTCCGCGGAGGACATCCAGTCCAACCTCGAAGCGATTCGTCGCGAGGAGGGATACAGCGTCCCCGATAGCATTGCCGGCGAGATGCAGTCGGCGATGGAAGCGCTGACGGCCCGCGACTAGGGGGCGTCGACCTGCCGATCGATCCTGGGCTTGCCCTGGGCTACGAGCTGGGAGGAGGCGAGTACGCCTACACCCGGGACGACGTCATCCTGTATCACCTGGCGGTGGGAGCAGGAGACCCGTCCAC
>JAZAOF010000201.1:0-5447 GCA_036228265.1 Myxococcota bacterium
TGCAGTCCACGGTGGCGAGTGGCGCGAGCAAGAAGCGAACGCCATTACGACGCCGATCTACCAGACCTCCACTTTCTGGTTTGAGAACTCGCAAGAGGTCATCGACTACCAGGAGGGGCGCAAGAAGCGCCAGGAGTACGGCCGGTACGGCAATCCCACGTGGGCGGCCGTCGAGCGCAAACTCAACGAATTGGAAGGCGGCGAGGCCAGCGTCCTCTTCGCGTCGGGGATGTGCGCCGCCACGACGACCTTCATGAGCCTGCTGGCCCCCGGAAGCCACCTCATCGTCACCAGCGATTGCTACCGCCGGACCCGCCAGTTCATTCGGCAGTACCTGGACCGGATGGGAGTCGAGACGACCGTCATTGAACCCGCCAACGTGTCGGCGTTCGAGGCGGCGATCCGCGACGAGACCTCGCTCTTCTTCACCGAGTCGCCGACAAACCCCTACCTCCGGGTCATCGACGTCCCCCAGACGGTTGAGATTGCACACGCTCGTGGCGTGCGAGTGCTGATCGATTCCACTTTCGCGTCGCCGATCAACCATCGACCGCTCGAAGAAGGGGCGGATCTCGTCATCCACAGCGCCACGAAGTATCTCGCCGGGCATAACGATCTGCTCGCTGGCACGATTACCGGAAAGCCCGAGATCGTCGAAACGATTCGCGGAGCCCTGGGCGTCCTGGGCGGGATCATCGACAGCCACGCGGCCTGGCTCCTCCTGCGCGGGATCAAGACCCTTTCTCTTCGTATCGAACGCCACAACGCCAACGGCATTGCCGTCGCCCGGTGGCTCGAAGCCCATCCCAAGATCCGGCGGGTCTGGTACCCCGGACTGGAGAGTCATCCGGACCATGAAGTCGCTCGCCGAGCCATGGAAGGTTTCGGCGGCGTGGTGACCTTCGAGATCGAAACCGATCTCGCCGGCGCGATGCGCTTCATCGACGCCACGAAAATTCCCTACCAGGCGCCGAGCCTGGGCGGCGTGGAATCGCTCATCGAACTCCCGATCACCATGTCCTACTGGGACATTCCCGCCGACGAACGCCTCGCCATGGGCATCACGGATTCGCTCGTTCGCCTGGCGTGTGGCGTCGAGGATTCGGACGACCTGATCGACGACCTGTCCCAGGCTCTCGACCGGGTCTGAACCGGCTAGAGAAGCCGGCCCGGCGCGGGCCCCGAGCTCTCCATGGCGAGCAGTCGGGCCTTCAACGCGGTGCCGCCGGCGTAACCGTGGAGTTGTCCTCCACTGGCGATCACGCGGTGGCAGGGAATCACGAAGGGCAGCGGGTTGGCCCCGTTGGCGGCCCCCACTGCGCGATGCGCGTTGGGGCGTCCAAGGCAACGCGCAATTTCGCCGTAGGATCGACTCTCGCCGTAGGGAATCTTCTGGAGTTGCTCGTAGACCGACCGCTGAAATTCGGTCGCACGCAAATCGAGGGGGAGATCGAACGCCTGCCGCTTTCCCTCCAGGAATTCCAGCAACTGCTGAATCGCCTCCCGGTTCGACTCGAGACATTGACGCGTCGCCGATTCGGCCGCGTAACTCTTCATCCATCCCCGAAAGCCGCGACCGTTGGCATGCGGCAATTCGACGTAGGCGAGGCCTACCGGGCTCGACGCCACCTTCAGCGAACCCACCGGCGATTCCACATCCGCCCAGTCAATGCAGTTCACAGGTTCCCTAGGCCTCCATGTCCTCGTGCGTCAAGCCCAGGCGCTTGATCATTTTTTGGAGCGACTGCCGCGGGATGCCCAGGCGCTTGGCCGCAGCCGCTTTACTTCCTTCGGATCGAAGAGCGTCGAGAATCATCCGCCGCTTCAGCGCGTCGACGCTCTCGCTGAGACCGCGCCCCGGAGCGGCCGCCATGAGATCGGCCTCCTCCTCGGACCCCATGACGAAAGACGGATTTCCACGAACCGCCTCCGAAAGCATCTGCCGGGAGACGAGGGTCTCGTCTCCCGAGAGCGCCACGACGCGCTCGATCTCGTTTTCGAGTTCACGCACGTTGCCGCGCCACTCGTGGGAGACCAGGCGATCCATGGCTCCGATGGTAAAGCCCTGGAGAGTGCTCCCGCCACTCGATTCGGCACGAGACAGGAAGTGATGGGCCAGCGCCGGAATATCCTCGCGGCGCTCCCGCAAGGGCGGGAGTTCGATTTCGACGACGCGCAGCCGGTAGTAGAGATCCTCCCGAAAACGACCCTCGGCAACCGCTCGCTCGAGGTCGCGGTTCGTCGCGGCCACCACGCGGACATCGACGTGGAGGGTCTCCGACGAACCCAGCGGACGGATTTCCCCGTCCTGGAGCACGCGGAGCAGGCGAACCTGCATCCCGGATTCCGTTTCGCCGATTTCGTCGAGAAAGATCGTCCCGCCGTCACACGCCTGGAAGAGCCCCTCCTTGTCGCGCTCGGCCCCTGTGAAGGCGCCGCGCTTGTGTCCGAAAAGTTCACTTTCGAGCAGGGTATCCGGAAGCGCACCACAGTTCTGGGCAACGAAGAGTCCCCCAGAACGATTGCCCGAATGATGGATCGCCCTCGCCACGAGATCCTTTCCCGTCCCGGTTTCGCCCGTAATCAAGACGGTTGCATCGGTCCTGGAAACCTTGTCCGTGAGATCGAAGACCTGCTGCATCGCCGGGCTGTCGCCCAGGATGCCGTCGAACGCGTAACGCCCCTTGACTTCCTGGCGCAGGTACCGGTTCTCGGACTCGAGGCGACTGTTCGCCGACTCGAGGTCGTGGGTGAGCTTTTCGTTTCGCCGCCCGAGTTCATAGGCTTCGAGCGCGCGCTTCACATCCATGCGGAGTTCTTCGGGTTCCCACGGCTTGGTGATGTAGCGATAGATGTGCCCCTCGTTGATCCCGCGAATCAGGGACGAAAGGTCGGCGTAACCGGTGAGCATCATCCGAACGACCGAAGGATCACGCTCCAGGACCGCTTCCAGGAATTCGACGCCCGACATCGCGGGCATGACCTGGTCGGCAATCACGAGAGCGATCTCTTCGCTGTCGAGAATCTCCAACCCGTCGGCACCCGACTCCGCGGTGTAGACGCGATACTCGGTGTCGAGCGTCAACTCGATAGATTCCAGGATCCCTCGCTCGTCATCGACGACAAGGATCCCGTACCGTTGGGCGTCGCCTTCGGGACGCGCACCCTCGATGCTGCCAAGGGGGTCCGGACGCATGCTTGGTCTCGCGAATGCGCACAGAAAGAGGTGCGCGAGAAAATTAGAGGATACCCCAGACGTCCGTCCGTGCGAAGGATCGGTCGCGACCGCGAGCAACGGAGCGAGCCGGTCGGTGCCAGCCCGCCCCGTTGCTCGAGGACTCAGCGGCGACTCGCCTTGGCCGCCTTTCTGGGCTTCGCCGCCTTCCGACGCGTGGTCTTCTTCGCCGCCGAACTCCGCGCTTTCGGCTTGCGACGCCCCCGTCCCGCGCGCGCCATCTTGGCGCGGGAGACGTCCCCGTCCTTGTCGATGAAGTAGAGGTACCCCTCTTCCCTCTCGACGCCGACTTTCGCCACGACCTGGGGCTTGGTCTTTCGCACCTTCCCCCCGCCCCGAGCCATCCGGACCCGGCTGACGTTGCCCTTCTTGTCGAGGTAGTAGAGCCAACCGGACTCTCTCTCGACGCCTGCCCGTGCCACCTTTGCGGCCATGCCAACTCCTCCCTGCGCCCCATCGGGGGAACGCATTGGCGCTGGGGCACGCCCCAGCGGTTTGAGCCGTCCCGGGCACGGCTCGTTCCATTCGGAGGATTTTTCAAAGACCCCGGGGAGGCTGGGGCCGACACGGAAAGAAGATCGGCAGTAACTGCCCGGATGTCAAGGGTTTATCCGGTTCGGAGAGTCCGTAGGGTGTCTCAACGGGAGCGGCCCTCGCCCACGAGAGCCTCCACCCGGTCGAGGATCCGACCCTCGAGGCAGCAATCTTCCAACGCGTCCACCTCCTGCACACCCGTCGGGCTCGTCACGTTGATTTCGGTGAGGCAACCGCCGATCACGTCGATGCCGACGAAGAAAAGCCCCTGCTCCGCCAATACCGGCCCCACCGCCGCGACGATCCGGCGATCGTGTTCATCGAGTTCCGTCGCCTCGGCGCGCCCCCCCACGTGGAGATTCGCACGGGTCTCTCCCTCGGCGGGAACCCGGAGCACGGCGCCAAGGGGTTCCCCCTCGAGCAGCAGGATGCGCTTGTCCCCCTCTCGAACCTCCGGAAGATAACGCTGGGCCATGGTCCACCGTTGACCGAAGCCCGTGGCCTGCTCGAGAATCGAAACCACGTTGGGGTCTCCCTCTCGGACGTGAAAAATTCCCTCGCCGCCCTTGCCATCGAGGGGCTTCACGATCATTTCTCCGCCCATCCGGCTGAGCAGATCCCTCAATTCGGGGATCGAACGAGTCACCGCGGTCTCCGTCATATGCTCGCGAAACTGCAGGGCAAAAAGTTTCTCGTTGTACGCCAGGATGCTCTCCGGCCGGTTCAGCACCCGCGTTCTTCGACACAGCGCGAGCATCTGCGTGGCGAGGCGATAATTCGCATCCACGGGCGGATCGACCCGCTGAAACGCCACGTCGATCTCTTCGTCGAGAAGGACTCGTCGACTCTCCCCGAGGTCGACGTGGTTTCCAACCTCCCTGCGAAGAGTGACCTCGGTCACAACGGCTTCGACCTGTCCGGACCGAACCCCCAGTTGAGCCGGGTCGACGTAGAACACGGCATGACCGCGGTTCTGGGCCTCGAGCATGATCACGAAGGTCGTGTCCTCCGCCACCGAAATCGACTCGATGGGGTCCATCACGAAAGCCAGGCGGAGAGCCGTTTTGGACATGCGTCGTGCCTCGCGGGGATGGAGGAAACGTCCTCGGACGGTGGTCCAGCCCCGAACCCACCGACGGCAGAGCGGTAGCGCAGCCCGGCTGCCCTCGGCTACGGTCCCTCAAGCACTGGAGATCCAATGGCTTTTTCCTTGTCCAGGGCGCGCCGAGTACTGCTTTGGACGCTCCTCGTCGGCTTTGGCGTCACGACGGCCGCCGGTGGCTGGCTCGCCTACGACCTGCTCGCTGACCTGCCCGACCTCCGGACCCTCGCCGACTACCGCCCGCCGCTGACGAGCCAGGTGTTCGATCGCAACGGCACCATCGTCGGGGAATTCTCCGTCGAGCGACGGACCCTGGCGTCGATGGACGAAATCCCCGAAATCACGAAGCAAGCGTTTGTCTCGGCCGAAGACGGAAATTTTTTCGAGCACGGTGGAATCGACTATCGCTCGATCGCGCGGGCGGCCTGGGTGGACATCTCCGAAGGACGGATCAAGCAGGGCGCAAGCACCATCACGATGCAGCTGGTCAAGCAGATGCTCCTCACCACGGACCGGACCTTCCGCCGGAAATTTCGCCAGATGATCCTGGCGCGCGAGTTGGAACAGCATTTTTCA